>DATFDU010000430.1:0-4239 GCA_035251915.1 Dongiaceae bacterium
ACAACTGGGAGGGAGCGGTGCCGCACGTCGAAGGTCTCGGCGTGAACATCGCAGCCGTGGCCAAGGCGCCCATCGATCGGGTCGCGGCGTTCGCGGCGCACCGCGGCTGGCGCAATCTGAAGCTCCTCTCGGCCGCCAACAACAGCTTCAAGCGCGACTATCATGGCGAAGATGAGAAGGGGCAGCAGGCGCCGATCCTGACCGTGTTCCACCGGGGCGTCGATGGCGTGATCAGGCTGAGCTGGGCCTCCGAGCTGTTGTTCTCGCCAGCCGACCCGGGACAGGATCCACGGCATGTCGGTACGGTCGAACCGATGTGGACCCTCTTGGACCTCACGCCCGGAGGCCGGCCGAACGCGTACGAGCAGTTCGAATACGAAGGCTGCCGGCCCAAGGCGCCAGCCAGTTCTTAGCGAGGAGCTAATTTCAGCAGGAGGATCGCATCATGGATGTCATCGCATATCTGTTCTTCGAAGGTCGCACGGAAGAAGCGCTGAACTTTTATCAACGTGCCCTTGGCGCAAAGGTGGAGGCGATCCATCGCTTCAAGGACAGCCCTGAGCCTGGCCACGCTCCAGCAGGCGCCGAGAACAAGGTGATGCATGCCACCTTCACCATTGGCGATACGACCGTCATGGCGTCCGACGGAAACTGCCAGGGGAAGCCCGACTTCAAGGGCGTTTCGTTGTCGCTCAACGTCGGCACGGAAGCAGAAGCGGAGCGCTTCTTCGCCGCCCTGAGCGAGGGCGGCCAAGCCCAGGTGCCGCTGACCAAGACCTTCTTCTCGCCGCGCTTCGGCATGCTCGCGGACCGTTTCGGCGTCCACTGGATGGTGCACGTGCGTCCGAAGGCGTAGAGATTACAGCGTCCCCGGATAGGTGCCGCCGTCGACCAGGATGTTCTGTCCGACGATGTAGCCGGCGTGCTGGCTGCACAGGAATGCGCAGATCGCGCCGAACTCTTCCGGCGTGCCGAAGCGGCCGCTGGTCTCCGCCGCCTTGGCCTCGGCAAGTGCGGTGTCGAGCGGCACGCGGCGGGCGCGGGCATCCGCCTCGGTCAGCTTGAGCAGCCGATCGGTCTCGTGCGAGCCCGGCAGCAGGTTGTTGATCGTCACGTTGTATTTCGCGACCTCGCGCGACAGGCCGGCGACGAAGCCCGTCAATCCGGCGCGCGCGCCGTTCGACAGGCCGAGCGATGGATAAGGCGACTTCACCGCCGCCGAGGTGACGTTGACGATACGCCCCCAGCGCCGGTCGATCATCCCGTCCACCACCGCTTTGATGAGCAGGATGTGGGTGATCATGTTGTTCTGCACCGCCTGATGCCACTCCAACTCATTCCAGTCGCGGAAGTCGCCGGCTGGCGGGCCGCCGGAATTGGTGATCAGGATGTCCGGGTTGCTGCAGGCCGCCAGCACCTCCTGCCGGCCCTCGGCGGTCGTGACGTCCGCCACCACCGCGGTCACCCGGCTGCCGGTCGCCTTGCGGATCTCCTCCGCCGTCTCGGCCAGCTGCGCCAAATGGCGGGCGGCGATGGTGATCTTCACACCTTCGCGCGCCAGGGCCTCGGCGCAGGCCCTGCCTAGCCCCTTGCTCGCGCCGCAGATGATGGCCTTCTTGCCGGCAATTCCGAGATCCACGATTCACCTCATCTGTGGCACGCCTGTGACGCTCTCAGTCCCTTTTAGGTCAAGGCCTTGGGCCCGTCCATGGGCCGCAAGTCCTTCTCGCTTGCCGGACCGGACGGAACGGCCTAGGTTGCGACGCAGCAGGCAGATATCCACAGAGATTTGAAGCACATGTCAGATCGATTCCAGCAACTCCTGAACAGCCGCCCCTTCCTGATGGCGGATGGGGCCACCGGCACCAACCTGTTCGCGGCTGGGCTGATGACGGGCGACGCGCCGGAGATGTGGAATTTCGAGCATCCGGAAAAGATCGAGGCGCTGCACCAGTCGTTCGTCGATGCGGGCGCCGACCTGTTCCTGACCAACTCCTTCGGCGGTACGCGCTATCGGCTGAAGCTGCACAACGCCCAGGACAAGGTGCGCGAGATCAACCGCGAGGCCGCCCGCATCGCCCGCCGCATTGCGGACCAGGCGAAGCAGGACAAGGGCCGCGAAGTGATCGTGGCCGGCTCCATGGGCCCGACCGGCGAGCTCTATGAGCCGTTGGGCCCGCTCACTATCGAGGATGGCGCCGAAGCCTTCGCCGAGCAGGCGCGCGCCCTGGCCGAGGGCGGGGTCGATGTGCTGTGGATCGAGACCATGTCCTCCAAGGAGGAGGTGACGGCCGCCGTGAAGGGCGCCGCGGTCACCGGCCTGCCGATCGTCACCACCTGCTCGTTCGATACCAACGGCCGGACCATGATGGGCCTGACGCCGGCGGAGTTCGTTGCCTTCGTGCATGAGCTGGATCCGAAGCCATTGGCCTATGGCGCCAATTGCGGGGTCGGCGCACCGGACCTTGCCGTCACCGTCACGCAGCTTGCGAAGGCCGCGCAGCCCGGCGACGTGATCGTCGCCAAGGGCAATTGCGGCATCCCCTACTACGAGGAAGGCCACATCCGCTACAACGGCACGCCGGAGCTGATGGCGGAATACGCCAAGGTCGTGCGCGACGCCGGCGCCAGGATCGTCGGCGGCTGCTGCGGCACCTCGCCGGAGCATCTGCATGCTCTGCGCAACTCCCTCGACCATCACCAGCCGGGCGAGATGCCGACGATCGACGGCATTGTCACGCGGCTCGGTCCGCTCACGTCGAAGGCGGCGGCCACGCTCGGATCCGAGCAGCCCGGCGGCGGCCGACGCGGCCGACGGCGCGCGAACGGGTCCGACAGCCACCCCAACTTCTGACGACAAAGAACTACAAAATCAGAGTCTTTCGATGTCTTCTTTAAGCGGCGCGCTCACTGATGTCGTGGCGCGGGTGTTCAGCGACCTTGGCCTGCCGGCCGAGTACGGCCGCGTCACCGTCTCCAATCGCCCGGACCTCGGCCAGTTTCAGTGCAACGGCGCCCTCGCCGCCGCCAAGGCCGCCAAGCAGAACCCGCGCGCCATCGCCGAGCAGGTGATGGCGAAGCTGCAGGCCCTGCCCCAGTTGCGCGATGTTTCGCTGGCCGGTCCGGGCTTCATCAACCTGTCGCTGACCGACAAGGCGCTCGCCGAGCACGCCAACACAGTCGCGGCTGACGAGCGGCTCGGCGTCCCCGCCAAGACGCGCGAGATGGTGGTGATGGATTACGGCGGCGCCAACATCGCCAAGACCATGCATGTCGGCCACTTGCGCGCCGCCATCATCGGCGAAGCGCTGCGGCGCCTGTTCATCTTCGCCGGCGACGAGGTAGTCGGCGACGTGCATATGGGCGACTGGGGCCTGCAGATGGGCATGATCATCTCCGAGCTGGAGATCCGCCGGCCCGACCTGCCCTATTTCGACCGCAGCTTCACCGGCCCCTATCCGAACGCGAGCCCGGTCACGGTCGACGAGCTGGAGGAGATCTATCCGACCGCCGCCGCCGCCTGCAAAGCCGATGCGGCGCGCATGGAAAAGGCGCGCGTGGCGACCGCTGAGCTGCAGCAGGGCCGGCCCGGCTATCGCGCCTTGTGGCAGCATTTCTTCGACGTCTCGGTCGAGGCGATGAAGCGCGACTATGGCGCGCTCGGCGTGCATTTCGATCTGTGGAAGGGCGAAGCCTGCGTCGACCCGCTGATCGCCCCGATGGTCGACAGGATGAAGGCGATGGGGCTTGCGCGCGAGGACCAGGGCGCGCTCATCGTCCGCGTCGCCAGGCCCGACGACAAGAAGGAGATCCCGCCGCTGATCCTCATCAAGAAGGATGGCGCGGCGATGTATGCCACCACCGACCTCGCCACCATCGTCGACCGGGTGCACGAGCAGAATCCGGATTTCATCCTCTACATCGTCGACCAGCGCCAGCACCTGCATTTCGAGCAGGTGTTCCGCGCCGCCGTCATGGCCGGCATCAACGGCAAGGCCCGCATGGAGCATCTCGGCTTCGGCACCATGAACGGGCCGGACGGCAAGCCGTTCAAGACCCGCGCCGGCGGCGTGATGAAGCTGCAGGACCTGATCGCGATGATGAGCAACGCCGCGATGGCGCGGCTCAACGAGCAGGGCCTCGCCACCGACTACGAACCGGCCGAGCGGCAGGAGATCGCGCGCCGCGTCGGCCTGGCCGCGCTGAAATTCGCCGACCTCAGCAATCATCCGGTCGCGA
>DATFDU010000431.1:0-7182 GCA_035251915.1 Dongiaceae bacterium
ATAGCATTTCGAGAAATGCGAAAGCGAGTCGAAACCCACGGCTTCGGCCACCCGCGCCAGCCCCATCATGGTGCCCTGGACCAGGTCGCGGGCGCGCGCCAGGCGCAGGCGCTGGTAATAGCCGCGCGGGCTGACGCCGAGATGGCGGTGGAACAGCCGCTCCAGGTGCCGCAGGTGGATGCCGGCTTCGGCCGCGATCTGCGGCAACGGGACCGGGTCCGAGACCGTGTTGCGCATCAGGGCGACGGCGCGCTTGATCGGCGGAGCGACCTGGGTCTCGATCGATTGCTGCTGGTCGGCGGCCGGCTCGATCTTCTTGCGCACGCGCTGGCGGGCGAGGCGCATCATGACCTGCTGCGCGACCGAGGCGCCCAGCACCGCCTCGACATTGGCGAGCGCGAAATCGGAGGTCGCGCAGCCGCCGCGACAGCCGAAGAAATCGTCCTTGCGCCAGAACAGCTCCTTGCGCTGCGCCGCGCCGCGGGCGCGCTCTTTTGGCATGGCGGAGATGCGGCCGAGGACAGAGCAACCGCCGCCGATGCCGCCGAGGCGCTGGATCGACGCGGGATGCGCGCTGAGCCAGGCGGCGAGGCCGGCGCAATCGTCGCCTGAGGCGTCGGCATCGCTGAACACGATGACGGTGGAGAGCGGGCGCAGTTCCGTCACGTCGCCGTCGGCGGCGACCGGAATTCCGGCCGAGCTCGCGACCGAGCGGCCGGAGATCGCGACGATCTCCCAGCTGAAGGCGCGGCGGTGCGCCAGTTCATTGGCCGAGGTGAAGACGTCGAGCAGACGGGCGAGATCGCCGAGGGCGAAGCCGTTCATCAGCACCAGGCTGAGCGCGGCGCGGCGCTCAGCATCGAGCGCAAAGGGCGAGGCGGGGGCGCGCAACGTCTCCGCGACAGTCGGCGGATGCCATGCGCGATGATCTTCCGTCTCGGCCATTCAGCCTCCCCCGGGTGATAACTGGCCCGCCCACGACACCGCAAGCGGCCCAGGCGGTCCCCCCTCTGTCCATCGGACCTGAGAGATTCACCGGTCTTCGGCTCTGCGCCAAGCCGGTTTACTCCTTCGGTGAGCTGCTGCGGCGACCTGCCGCGGCATCTGCTTTCCAGAGTCTTCGGCCGCGATCGGTCCTTTTGCCTGAGAGATTCCGGGGCGGTTGCTCCTTCGGCGCCGCGATCCTGGACAGGAACACGGTCTCTCCCGATAACGGCGAAACAGGCATCAAGTCTGGGTCGCCGCCCAAGGGCCGTCAAGGCGCAAAAGGGCGAAAGAAAGGGCCGCTCCGAAGAGCGGCCCCGGGAATTGATAGCGCTTTCGCGGCCTATTCCGCAGGCCTGTCCAGCGCTGTGCGGTTGCGCACTACGTTCTTAGCGGTACGGATACCCCGCCTTCTGCATGTTCGACGCATACTTCTTGAAGATCTCGACGACCTTGCCGGCACGCGGGCTGGAGCTTGCGACCTCGTCCCAGAAGCCTTCGGCATCCTTGACGACCTGGGTCCATTCCTCGGGCGGCAGCTGCGTCAGCTCCATCTTCTCGCCCTCGACGCGCAGCTTGGCTTCGCCACCCCAGTACCAGATGTCGCGATAGTAATGCGACTGGTCGATGCTGACCCGGAACAGCTCCTGCAGGTGCGGCGGCACCTTGTTCCAGCTCGGGGTATTGGCGAAGTAGCTGCCGAACCAAGCGCCGGTGACCGAATTGCCGAGGGCGTATTTGCACACGTCCGCCCAGCCGACCTCATAGGCTTCGGTGAAGCCGCACCAAGCCACGCCGTCGAGCTCGCCGGTCTGCATCGCGACCTCGACGTTGTCCCAGGGAATCGTGACGGGGACGAGGCCGTATTTCGACAGGAACTTGCCGGCGGTCGGCACGCCGAACACGCGCAGGCCGTTCATGTCGGCCAGGCTGCGGATCGGCTTGTCGACAGTGAAGATGTGCAGCGGATCCCACGCACCGGTCGACAGCCAGGTGACGTTCTCCACTCCGGCATAGGCCTCTTCCCAGATCTCCTTCAGGCCGTAGTAGTGGAACAGCGCCGGCACATCGAGGCTGTAGCGCGTGGCGAATGGGAAGTAGCCGCCGAACACCGCGATGTCGACCGGCGAGGCCATGGTCGCCTCGTCGGACTGCACGGCGTCGAGCGTGCCGGTCTGCAGCGCGCGGAACAGATCGGCGGTCGGCACCAACTGGTCGGCGTAATAGAGCTCGATCTCCATCTCGCCGTTGGCCGCCTTGTTGAAGGCCTCGATCTGCGGCTTGATCACATGAGCGCCGAGCGGCGCACCCGAATAGGTCTGCAGGCGCCACTTGATGGGGCCGGTCTGCGCCACCACCCTCGGGGCCGCAATCGTCGCGCCCGCGGCCAGCACGCCGGCGCCGAGGCCTGCCTTCTTCAGCAGGTTGCGACGGGTCGAGAGGATCCGCTCCGATGGACTTTGTTGCTTGGTCTCTTCAGTCATCAAAACCTCCTGTTGGTTGTTGTGGAGCGATGGGCGCTCCGTTGGAATTATCCTTTCACCGTCATGTGCTCCGGCAGCCACAGCGCCAGCTGCGGGAACGCCATCAGCAGCGCGATCGTCAGCATCATGATGATCGCGAACGGCCAGATCGAACGGTAGATATCGACCAGCGTGATCTCCTTGGGCGCCAGCGAGCGCATGAGGAACAGGTTGTAGCCGAAGGGCGGCGTGATGTAGGCGATCTGGCAGGTGACCGTGTAGAGAACGCCGAACCAGATGAGCTGGTTCTCGAAGCCAAGGTCCAGCACCTTCACCAGAGGGATGTAGAGCGGCGCAACGATGACCAGCATCGCGGTGTCGTCCAGGAACATGCCCATGACGATGAAGCTGGCCATCATCAGGATGATCACCGCCCAGGGATCGAGATTGAGCTTGTCCAGGAACAGGTACTCAAGCGCCTTCACCGCGCCCAGCCCGTCAAAGACCGTGCCGAAGGCGAGCGCCGCCAGGATCAGCCACATGAACATGCATGAGACGTTGAGCGTCTTGATCGACGTCTCGCGGATCAGCCGCCAGGTGAAGCGGCCCTTGATGACCGCTGCCAGCGTGGCGCAGAAGGCACCGACCGCCGAGCTTTCGACCAGGCTGGTCACGCCGAAGACGAAGAGCCCGGTCATGAAGAAGAAGATGGCGAAGGGAATGATGCCGGCGCGCGCAAGCGCCAGCTTTTCCCGAAGCGGCATCTTCAGTTCCTCGTCCTGCACGGTCGGCGCCAGCTTCGGGTTCAACCAGGCCCGGATCATCACATAGAGGATGAACAAGCCCGCCATGATGAGGCCGGGAACCAGGCCGGCGAACCACAGCTTCGACACCGGCTGGCGCGCGATCATGCCGTAGAGCACCATCACCACCGACGGCGGAATGAGGATGCCGAGGGACGATCCGCCCTGCACGACGCCGGAGATCAGGATCTTGTCGTAGCCGCGCCGCAGCATCTCCGGCAGCGCGATGGTGGCGCCGATCGCCATGCCCGCGACCGACAGGCCGTTCATCGCCGAGATGATGACCATCAGGAACAGCGTGCCGATGGCGAGGCCGCCGCTTATCCGGCCGAACCAGACATGCAGCATCTTGTAGAGGTCTTCCGCGATGCCGGATTCCGCCAGGATGTAGCCCATGTAGATGAACATGGGCAGCGTCAGCATCGCGTACCAGTTGAACAGCTTGAAGACCTGGTTGAACGACAGCTCGATGGCGCCGGGGCCGTAGAGCATCAGCGCGGCGGCCATCGCGACGAAGCCGATCGCGGCGAACACACGCTGGCCGGTCACCAGCAGGAGCAGCATGGCGCCGAACATGAGCAGAGCGATCATCTCATAGCTCATGACAGCTTCTCTCCACGCAGCGTCGCAACGTGCTTGAAGACCAGAGAGGCAGCCTGCATCAGCATCAGGACCAGGCACACCACCAGCAGCGTCTTGATCGGGATGACGGAGGGGTTCCAGATCGAGAAGCGCCGCTCGTTGGTCTCAATGGCGTATTGCAGGCTGGAGATGCCGCCGATCAACGTCACAATCAGATAGAAGATGAGGCAAACCGATGTCACGAGATCGATCTTCGCGCGGCCCCTTTCGGAGCGCGAGGAGTAGAACAGATCCATGCGGACATGCGAGTTGTTCTTGAGCGTGAATGCCCCGCCCATGAAGTAGTAGGCGGCAAGCGTGAACTGCGTCAGTTCGACTGCCCAGTGGACCGGCATGTTGATGACATTGCGGGTGAACGCGTCGAACATCAGCGTCGCACCCATGACGAAGATCAATGCCGCGGCCATATAGCCGACATAGTCGGATATGCGATCGGTGAAGCGCACATAGCTGCGGATCAGGTTGGGCATCGACGCCCTCCCGCACAGGCAGCAGTACCCGCCATAAGAATCATTTCACTACCCCGTCATCTTCGCCGCCGCCGGGCGCGGCCGCCCCTTTTCCACGGGTAGATGACGGAACCACGCTCGGTGCGTCGAACCGGTGTCTGGAGAGCTCCTGATTGCCCCCGCCTACCCTGCCCCGCTTCTTTTTTGTTGTTTGAAAACTACAGGAATGACCGCGCCAGACAAGATGGAATCGCTCAAGATTGCGGATTGGCAATAGCAGCTTCAAGTTGTCATCCGCACACCGATGTCGCAGGCGTTGACCGCTTGTTGGACTGAATCCCACGAACGGTCAAAAAAAGAGGCGGCGCACGCGGCGCCGCCTCAAGTCAAAAGTCCTATTTGGTTGGCTTAGGCGCTGGCCTTGGTCATCAGCGCCTTCTGCCGTTCCTTGGTCGCGAACTCCTCTTCCGGCGAGTAGACCAGCTTGTGCCGGCCAATGACCGCGAAATAGACGATGCAGATTGCATACCAGGCGGCCGCGAAATAGACGCCGTTGCGATAGACCGGATCCTGCAGCTGCATGATCAAGGTAACGGCCGAGATGGCCATGACGATGTAACCGCCGGCCTCACCCAAAGGACTGACATACGGCCGCGGTATGTGCGGCAGCCGCTGGCGCAGGACCACGAAGGAGAGGCCCTGCATGAAGTACGAGATCATCGCACCGAACACCGCCATATTCAGCAGCGTGCCGCCAATGACTGCGCCGCTGTCTTCGCGCACGAAGTAGATCACGATCATCACGACAAATCCGACGACTGCCCCGATGAGCAGGGCTTTGTGCGGAACCTGGTGCGTGCCGTGCGTGACCGACAGCCCGCGCGGGAAGTAGCCGGCGCGGGACAGCGAATAGACCTGGCGGCCCATCGCATAGATGATGGTGTGGAAGCTGGCGATCAGCCCGACCAGCGCGCAGATTGCCAGGAACTCCGCCAAGCCCGGAATGGTGACCCTGAACCCATCCAGCAGCGGCTCGGCCGAGCCGCCGAGATAGAAGGCGCCATGGGCGGTGCCGTCCGCGTTCTGGACGCCGATCCCGGCATTGAGAAAGGTGATCAGGGTGGCGGAAACAGCCAGAGTCAGGAAGCCGAGCAACAGACCTTTCGGCATGTCCTTCTTCGGGTCGTGCGATTCCTCGGCCGCCAGCGGCAGCTGCTCGATGGCGAGGAACAGCCATACCGCGAAGGGAAGCGCCGCAAGCACGCCGCCCCAGCCGAGCGGCATGAAGGGACCGTTGCCCTCCGGCAACTCGACCGTTGACCCGGTCGCCGGATCGATCCCGATGTTCAGGGCCCAGCGATTGAAGTCGAAGTACGGGATCGCACTGATCCAGTAGATCGCCAGGACCGCCAGAGCCAGCAGCGTGACGATGACGCTGACCTTGAAGCTGAGCTCGACGCCCAGGAGGTTGAGGCCGAGGAAGATCACGTAGCCGACGATCCACCAGACCCATTGATACTCGGCGGTGCTCGGGAAGATTCCCGACATATAGGATCCGATGAAGAACACGATCACCGCGGGCGTGATGACGTATTCAATGTTCTCCGCGACGCCGGTCAGGTAGCCGCCCCACGGGCCCATGGCGCTGCGCGCAAACGAATAGGCGGCACCGGTGTGCGGCAGGGCGGGCGACATCTCCGCCAGGCAATAGCACAGGCAAAGGTACATGATGCCGATGACGATGGCGGCAATCAGGAAGCCGCCGAACCCACCGACGCCGAGGCCGAAGTTCCATCCGGAGTAATGGCCCGAGATGACGGCGCCCACGCCGAGCGCCCACAACGAGAACACGCCTGCATATTTCCGCAGCGTGCGCTGCGCGAAGTAATCGGCGCCTACTTTCTCGTATTCGACGCCGCCGGTACCGGCTTCGTGTTCCATGATCTCCCCCTTAGTGGCCTATTTGGCCCGTTACTCGGCCTCTTGTTGAGCCTGAGCCGCGAAAGACTACGCCCGCAGCACGGCTCATCAAAGGCGGATCATCGTGTGACGCGATTGCTGCGCCGCACGCGGGCGATTTCACCGATGGCGACAGGCTTTGCTGGGCCGAGTCGCTGCGGCGCGTCATGGCGCGTTTCACTTTGAATGATTAAAAGCTGCTTCTGCTTCCAGCCGTTTCGGTCAGAGACCGAGTCGCGCTGCAACTTCATCGGCGATTGCGAGACTCGAAGTGAGGCCAGGAGATTCGATGCCATAGAGATGCATCTGTCCGGGCAGGCCATGAACCGCGGGTCCGTCGATGCGAAAGTCGGCCGCCGCAGCGCCCGGCGCCTGGATCTTGGGGCGGATGCCGGCATAGGCCGGCTGCAAAGCGCCGTCGCGCAAGTGCGGCCAGTAGGCGCGGATGGCGGCATAGAACGCGTCGCCGCGCTGCGGATCGACGTTGTAGTCGAGGTGATCGATCCATTCGACATCGGGCCCGAAGCGCGCCTGGCCCGCCAGGTCGAGCGTCAGGTGCACGCCGAGTCCCGCGGCCTCCGGCATCGGGTAGATCAGGCGCGAGAAGGGCGAGGAGCCGCTCAGGCTGAAGTAGTTGCCCTTGGCATAGTGCAGCGGCGGGATGCGATCGGCGGGATAGCCTTGCAGTTTTCCGGCGATCCCCTGGGCGCCGAGGCCGGCCGCGTTGATCAGCAGGCGCGCCGTCACCTGCAGGGGGTCCGCGCCGCCCACTTGCAGCGTCACGCGCCCGTCGTCCTCGACCCAGCCGCGTTCCACCGACGCGTGACGAGCAAGCGCTGCGCCGCGCACCTCCGCTTCACCCAGCAAGCTCAGCATCAGGCC
>DATFDU010000432.1:0-2205 GCA_035251915.1 Dongiaceae bacterium
GGGAAGGGGATTCGAATAGGAGTTTCGAGGTTGAACGACATGTCGCTCAAGGTGCGTCCCGGGATCCTGGATATCGCGGCCTATGTGCCGGGCGATCATTCGCTGCCGGGCGAAGGGCCGGTCTATCGCATGGCCTCCAACGAGAGCGCATTGGGGCCGAGCCCGAAGGCGATCGAGGCCTATCGCGCGCTGGCGGGCGAGCTGCATCGCTATCCGGACGGCGCCTCGAAGGCGCTGCGCGCCGCGCTCGGACGCACCTACGATATCGAGCCCGGCCAGATCGTGTGCGGTGCCGGCTCGGACGACGTGCTGCAGCTGCTGGTGCGCGCCTATGCCGGGCCGGGCGACGAGGTGCTCTATACCCAGCACGGATTCCTGGTCTACCCGATCGCGGCCAAGGCGGTGGGCGCGACGCCGGTCGCTGCGCCGGAGACCGACCTGCGCACCGATGTCGATGCGCTGCTGAAGGCGGTGACGCCACGCACGCGCATCTGCTTCGTGGCCAACCCCAACAACCCGACCGGCAGCTATGTCTCCGGCGCCGAGCTGAAGCGCCTGCGCGCGGGCCTGCCGGACAATGTGCTGCTGGTGATCGACGCCGCCTATGCCGAGTATGTCGATCTGCCCGACTACGAGTCCGGCCTCGCCATGGTGAAGGCGCACGACAACGTCGTGATGACCCGCACCTTCTCCAAGATCTTCGGCCTGGCGGCGCTGCGCCTCGGCTGGGCCTACTGCCCGCCGGCGGTGGCCGACGTGCTGAACCGCATCCGCGGCCCGTTCAACGTGCCGGCGCCGGCGCAGGCCGCAGGGGTCATGGCCCTATCCGACCGCGAGCATCTCAGCAAAGCCAAGGCGCACAATGATTACTGGCTGCCCTGGTTTGCACAGCAGATGCGCGGGCTTGGGCTGTATCCTTATCCCAGCGTCGCCAATTTCGTGCTGGTGAAGTTCCCCAATGATCCGAAACTCAACGCCGAGGCCGCGCTCGCATTCCTCAACTCCCGCCGCATCCTGCCGCGCCGGGTGGCGGCCTATGGCCTGCCGGATTGCCTGCGCGTCACCATCGCGGAGGAAGCGGCGGTGAAGGCCTGTGCCGACGCGCTCGAAACCTTCGTGAAGGGAGCGGCGACGCAATGAGCGCAGCTGGGTTCGACAAGATTGCGATTATCGGCATCGGCCTCATCGGCTCCTCGATCGCCCGCGCCGCGCGCAAGCACGGGCTGGCGAAGCACATCGCCATCGCCGACGCCTCGGATGAGGCGCGCATGGTCGCCGCTGAGCTGAAGATCGGCGAGTCCTACCATGCCGCGGCCGGCGATGCGGTCAAGGACGCCGATCTCACCCTGGTCTGCGTGCCGATCGGCGCCTATGCCGAGGTGGGGCAGGCGATCGCACCGCACTTGAAGGCCGGCAGCATCCTCTCCGATGTCGGCTCCGTGAAGCAGGCGGTGCTGCGCGACCTGGGGCCCCTGGTGCCGGACCATGTGCATTTCATCCCCGGCCATCCGATCGCCGGCACCGAGCATTCCGGCCCGGCAGCGGGCTTCGCCGAACTGTTCGCAGGCCGCTGGACCATCCTGACGCCGCTGCCCGGCTGGGACGAAGCGGCGGCCGACAAGCTGGCGCAGTTCTGGACCAGGATGGGCGCGATGGTCGAGACCATGGAGCCGATGCACCACGACCAGGTGCTCGCCATCACCTCGCACCTGCCGCACCTCATCGCCTACACCATCGTCGGCACCGCGACCGGGCTCGAGGAGCATACCCAGCGCGAGGTCATCAAGTTCTCCGCCTCCGGCTTCCGCGACTTCACCCGCATCGCGGCCTCCAACCCGATCATGTGGCGCGACATCTTCCTCAACAACCGCGAGGCGGTGCTGGAGATGCTGGGCCGCTTCAGCGAGGATTTGACCGCCCTGCAGCGCGCGATCCGCTGGGGCGAGGGCGAGAAGCTCGAAGACTGGTTCACCCGCACCCGCGCCATCCGCCGCTCGATCATCGATGCCAAGCAAGCGTAAGCACTGCACCACCATGGCCGAGGTGCGCGCCGAGATCGACGCGCTCGAAGATCCAGTAGTCATCGCGGGCGTCACCCGCCG
Source organism: Dongiaceae bacterium (assembly GCA_035251915.1). Taxonomy (GTDB): domain Bacteria; phylum Pseudomonadota; class Alphaproteobacteria; order Dongiales; family Dongiaceae; genus Dongia_A. The sequence goes on from DATFDU010000432.1 coordinate 2,103, forward strand.
CCTCCGTGAGCTTGTGCGAGGCGATCAGCGCACGGTCTCGCGGTGAGCAGGCGAAGTCATTCCGCTCGATCTGCAGCGTCGCTGGCAGCACGATGTCGCTGTG
>DATFDU010000433.1:0-4380 GCA_035251915.1 Dongiaceae bacterium
GCGGGCGTCGCATGCACCGCGTCGATCACGTGCTCGGCTTCGGAGATCGGCGCGGCCGCCATCAGGTAGACGTATGGCGTCTGCGTGGTGAAATCCTGCGCCAGATATTCAGGGGCGGCCGCGGGCGAGACGTAGCGATCCTCGATCTGCACCGGCATGTCGTCCTCGGCGTGGACCAGCACCGAGTGGAACACCGGATCGCCGGCCTTCATGCCGAGCGCCTGAGCGATGTCCGCGTTCGCCTTCTCCTTCCTGAGGGTCAGCACCTGCGCGCCGTGGCGACGGCCGCGCGCGGCGATCTCGTCGGCGATGTTGCGCACCTCGAACAGGGCGGAGATCGGCTTGGGCTCGGCGACGAAGGTGCCGACGCCCTGGACGCGGATGAGACGCCCATCCATCGTCAGCTCGCGCAGGGCCCGGTTGATGGTCATGCGGCTGACCCCGAGGTCGCGCACCAGCTCCGATTCCGACGGGATGCGGTGACGCGGCTGCCATTCGCCGGAATCGATGCGCTCGGTGATCATGCGCTTGACGCGCGAATAGCGGGGCAGAAGTTCGGTATTCAACGGAATCGTGTCCGTTCCTGTCTAGACAGGCTTATGCCAGACATGATTTGTAACCACAAGGATAACTCCCTATCCAACATCGCAAAGAAGCCATACGCCGATGAAGGTCCTCCACGCGCCGCTTGCCTGGCTCGCCGAAGGCTGGCAGTCCGATGTCCGCATCGCCATCGATACCGCCGGCACGATCAGGTCGGTGTCGCATGGGGCGGCCCGGCCCGATGACGAGCGTCTGGCGGGTCCGCTGCTGCCCGGCATGCCGAACCTGCATTCACATGCGTTCCAGCGCGCGATGGCGGGTCTCGCGGAGGAGGCGCTCAATCCCGAGGACAGCTTCTGGACCTGGCGCGAGCTGATGTACCGCCTGGTCGGCCGCCTGACGCCGGAGCAGGTGCAGGCGATCGCGACGTACCTCTATATCGAGATGCTGAAGGCTGGCTACACCACGGTCGCCGAGTTCCACTATCTGCACCATCAGCCGGGCGGCACGCCGTATGCGAACCTCGCGGAGATGGCGGAGCGCATCGTGGCGGCGGCGGAGGCATCCGGCATCGGCCTCACCGTGCTGCCGACCTTCTACGCGCATGGCGGCTTCGGCGGGCAGCCGCTGGCGGAGAAGCAGCTTCGCTTCAGGAACGACGTTGCGCGCTACCTCAAGCTGATCGAGGGCGTCGAACGCGCATGCAAGCGGATCGACGCGCATTGGGGACTCTGCTTCCATTCGCTGCGGGCCGCAACCGAGGCCGACATCAAGGCTGTGCTGGCCGCGCATGCCGGCGAGCGCCCGATCCACATCCACATCGCCGAGCAGACCAAGGAGGTGCAGGATTGCCTCGCCTGGTCCAATCGCCGCCCGGTGGAGTGGCTGTACGACAAGTTCGAGATCGACAAGCGCTGGTGCCTGATTCACGCCACCCATGTGACGCCCGATGAAGTGCACATGATGGGCCACAGCGAAGCGGTGGTGGGTCTGTGCCCGACGACAGAGGCCAATCTCGGCGACGGTATCTTCCCGGCACATGAATTCCTGGCGGCGAACGGCGCGTTCGGCGTCGGCTCGGACTCGCACGTGTCGGTCAGCGCGCTCGAGGAATTGCGCTGGCTGGAATACGGCCAGCGCCTGAAGCATGAGCGCCGCAACCGCCTCGGCGGCGGAAACCGGCCGGAGGTGGCGGACACGCTCTACACCGCCGCCCTGCAGGGCGGCGCGCAGGCGATGGGCCAGCCCATCGGCTCGATCGCCGCCGGCAAGCGCGCCGACCTCGTGGTGCTCGACGGTGGCCACCCGATGCTGGCCAGCGTCGCACCCGCCAAGCTGCTCGGCCGCTGGCTGTTCGGCGGCAGCGATGCGTGGGTCAAGGACGTGATGGTCGCCGGCAAGTGGGTGGTGAAGGACCGCCATCATGCCGGCGAGGAAGCGGCGCATCGCGCGTTCAGCGCGGCGATGTCGGCGCTGATGGCTACATAAGTTAGGCCGGCACTCGTTCCGCAGCGAGACGCGTTTCGAACAGCTTTCTTGCCAGCGGATGCAGGGCCTTTCGTTCGACATCGTGGTAGCGGCGCTTTCCAAGGCGCCGATCCAGCACAGCCAGGGTCTGGATCAATGGATCATCGGATTTCAGCGCGTCATCGAAGGCGAGGTCGTGGAGAAATGCCCAACACGCTTCGTAGACGTCTTGCCGGGTCATCTCTCCGTATTCGACAAACTGATCTTGGTACCTCTTCTCCTGTTCCGGTGTGATACCCAGGTCATTCTCTCTTCGGTGCGCCGGAAAGCGGTTGCCGTAGGCTCGAGTGCAGAAGTTGGCAATGACTGTGCCGTCCAGCGTCAGCCAGGCGTGACCACAGGTGCAGGCGCCGTACGCCGCGCTATGAATCGCGACGCGGCGGCTCACGCTGTCCGCGAAGTTAGCCTCAATTCGCTGTTTCAGTTTCGACCAACGCATGGCAGCTCAACCGGCTTGTGTTTGAACCGATCTTAGCAGCATTCCTACCATGGCGGCAGGTTGGGCTCAGGGTTTCCAATCTATCATGGTGTGTACCATGCGCTGGAGGACCGGCTGGACCTTTTGCGCCACATCGGTTCGGTAGTCGAACGGCGGCTGCTCGTTCATGTAGGTGCGCTGGGCAAGCTCCAGCTGGACGGCGTGAAACGCGCGGTCGGGCTGGCCGTAGTGGCGGGTGATGTGGCCGCCCTTGAAGCGGCCGTTGAGCACGTGCCGATAACCTGGGGCATCGCACGCCTTGACGACGGCGTCCGACAGGCTCTTGGCGCAGCTCTTGCCGTCGTTGGTGCCGATGTTGAAATCGGGCAGCGGGCCGTCGAACAGGCGCGGGATCTCGCCGCGGATCGAGTGCGCGTCGAGCAGCACGGCGTGTCCGAACTCGCCCTTGATGCGGTTGAGTTCGGCCATCAGCTTGCCGTGGTAGGGGCGCCAGATGCGCTCCTTGCAGGCGGCCTTGACCTCGTCGCTGCGCGCGGCGCCGGGGCGGAAGATCGAGGTGCCGTCGAACAGGATGTCCGGGAACAGGCCGGTGGTCGCGGTCTGGTAGAGCGGCGTATCGTCCTCCGGCCGGTTGAGATCGATGGCGAAGCGCGAATAGCGCGCCATCAGCAGGCTTGCGCCCAGCTGCGCCGCGAAGCCGTAGAGCTGCGGGATGTGCCAGTCGGTGTCCGGCAGCGCGCGCGCTTCGGACGTTAGGACATCGCCTACTTCCTCCGGCAGCAGCAGGCCGGGGTGCGGCATGGAAATGAGCAGGGGCGTCGAGCCCTGCACGAACTCGTAGGGATGTTCGATCCTCATATGGCGGTCCGTTGATATGGCTCGATCGCGATGATGGCGAGCACCGCGGGCGCAAGAGCGCGTGCTGTCGCGCCACCATATGTAACTGCGATCCAGCTATCCCCTGCCGACAAGAAGTGGACGGTGCCGGATTCAAGTTCGATCTGGCCGCGCAGCACATGGAGTGCTGCAACGTTCTCGAGAAATGGCTGCGGGACACCCGGCGCGAGATGCAGGACGCGGAGCGAATTGCTGCCATAGCTCCGAGCGACCATGAGATTGAAATCGCGGATCGCACCTTCGATGAGATGGCACTCGGTCTTGGCATCGCCCGAAAAGGCGAAAGGCTGGAACAGCTCGTCGAGGCGGTGATGCTGTCCATCGACCGTGAGGTCCATGCCCTTGCCTTCGATCACCATGATCCACCGGTCGATGCCGGGAAACTCCGAGAACGGCCCGTCGCTTGCCACGTCGGCGATGCTGAGCCGCCACAGCAGCGCGCCCTCGGGCGACACGGCTTTCCAGATCTCGGTCGTGGTGCCGCCGCCGTTCTTCCACGGCATGCGCTGGTAGTCGCTGCTGCGCAGGATGCGGCCGGTCATGCTCAGAAGTTCCTGCCGCGCCAGCGGCCGGCCTGCACGACGCCCGCGCTTGGATTGCCGCCGAGCCAATAGCTCAGGTCCGCCGGCTGGCCGATGTCCCAGATCGCAAGATCGGCGGCGTAGCCGGTGCGCAGCTGGCCGTGCGTGCCGCCCATCCCGAGGGCGGCGGCGGCGTGCTTGGTGACACCGGCCAACGTTTCCTCCGGCGTCATGCGGAACAGGGTGCAGGCCATGTTCATCATGAGCAGCAGCGAGAGAGCGGGGGAGCTGCCGGGGTTGCAGTCGGTCGAGATCGCGATGCGCACGTTGTGGCGGCGCAGCTGCTCCAGCGGTGGCAGCTGTTTCTCGCGCAGGAAAAAGAACGCGCCCGGCAGCAGCACGGCGACGGTGCCGGCCTTGCCCATCGCTGCGATGCCGGCCTCCGCGCTGAAT
>DATFDU010000434.1:0-24165 GCA_035251915.1 Dongiaceae bacterium
TGATGGGGGCAATGGCGCCGGTCTCGTTGGCGGCTGCGCTGACGCAGCAGAATGCCGAGGCGCTGGCCGGCATCACCCTCTCGCAGTTGACGCGCCCCGGGTCGCCGGTGGTCTATGGCGCCTTCACCTCCGATGTCGACATGAAGTCCGGCGCGCCGGCGTTCGGCACGCCGGAGAATGCGCGCGCCACGCTCGCCTGCGGCCAGCTCGCGCGCTTCTACAAGATGCCGTACCGCGCCAGCAACTCCAGCGCCAGCAACGCGGTCGACGCGCAGGCGGCCTACGAATCGCAGATGTCGATCTGGTCCTCGGCGATGGCGCAAGCCAACCTCGTCTATCACGGCGCCGGCTGGATGGAGGGCGGATTGACCGCCTCGTTCGAGAAGATCGTGCTCGATGTCGAGATGCTGCAGATGATGGCGGAGACCATCCAGCCGTTCGCGGTCGCGCCCGAGGACATCGCGCTCGACGCCATCGCCTCGGTCCCGCCCGGCGGCCACTTCTTCGGCGCCGCGCACACGCTGGAGCGCTACGAGACGGCTTTCTACCGCCCGCTGCTGTCCGACTGGCGCGCCTATGAAAGCTGGCAGATCGACGGCGCCAAGGACGCCACCCAGCGCGCGACCGCCATCTGGCAGCAGGCGCTGGAACGCTACGAGCAGCCGCCGATCGACCCCGCGATCCAGGAAGCGCTGGAAGCGCACGTCGCCAAGCGCAAGGAAACGCTGAGGGACCTCGATCATTAACCAGCGTCGACGCGATCGCGCCCTATTCGTGCTGCGGAATCGCCGCACTCAGCGGTAACACTCAGCGCATCCCATCGAGGAGGCGCGCTTGTCCTGGCTCCTGCATCTGCCGTCGATTTGCGCCAGCACCTTGCTGTTCTGCTTGATCGGCTCGCCGCTCGGCGGCGTCATGTTCTTGACGGGATGGGCAATCGGCCGAGGCCATCCGCTGTCCTTCGGTGAAGAGGTTGCGTTCCTGGCAGCGACATTCGGCGCTGCGCCGGCCTTCGTCACCGGCATCCTCGCCGGAATCCTGCGCATCCATGTCCGGTCGCTGTTGCTGTTGGCATTCCTCATGGCGCCGGTCGGAGCGCTTGTAACGGCGATCTATCTGGTCGTATTCATGATGCTGCTTGGTATCGGCGTCCCGTGGATCGATAAGGTCATCCTGATCGGCGGCCTCTCCGCCTTCGGCTGCAGTTTCTTGCTCTGGCGCAACCGCCCCTGGCTGATCCTACCGCGATAAACCTTGATCGAAACGCGCCCATCCGCGATGATTGCGAATCATTCGCATTTAGGATTCCGACATGACCGACACGCCGAGGCTGGAAGGAACGCTTGCAAGCGAAGGCGACCTGCGTGGCGCCTACGCAAATCCCGCGAAGGGCGGCGAGCCGGGCTTCGTGCATGCCATCGACGATACCCACATCGCCTTTCCCGACCGGCCCGGCAACAACCGGCTCGATACGCTGACCAACATCGTACGCCAGCCGGCCGTCGGCCTGCTGTTCTTCCTGCCGGGGGTCGAGGAGATGCTGCGCATCAACGGCCTCGCCACGGTCACCACGGAAGAGGCGCTGATGAGCCGTCCATGACGGCAAGCGCCCGCGCTCGGTGGTGCTGGTGGAGACCCGCGAGGTCTACTTCCATTGCTCCAAGGCGCTGAAGCGATCCGACCTGTGGAACCCGGACAAGCACGTGCCGAAGGGTGCGTTCCCCACCCTCGGCCAGACCGCGCGCGACCAGTTCAAGCTCCTGATCCCGGCCAAGGTCATCGATTTCGCGCTCGGCCGCGACGCCAAGAAGAATCTGTACTAGGCATCGCGGTACGCCGCTCGGATCATCACCGCGAAATCGGCTTCGCCGAATCCGGCCTCCTCGCACGCGCGATAGCTGGCCAGCGCCGCTTCGATCGCCGGCACCGGCACGCCATACTGCCGCGCCGTCCGGGTGAACATCGCGCCATCCTTGACCACGCCCGCGATGGGGAAGCCGACCTCGTTGCTCCGGCCGAGAATGACGGGTACGCGCTGCGCCAGCAGCGGCGTGGCGGCCGGGCTCCCGGACAGGAACGTCATCATCGTCTCCGCCGACAGCCCGGCGCGCTTGCCGACCTGCACCGCTTCCTTGAGGCAGCCCCAGAAGCCGAGCAGCAGCATGTTGTTGACGATCTTGGCGGCGGCGCCTTCACCCAAGGCGCCGACATGATGGACGCGGTTGGACATCGCCTCGGCCACTGGCCGGAACCGCTCGAAGTCCGCCTCCGCGCCACCGATATAGAAGCCGGCCTTGCCGGCAAGCACCAGGTCCGGCCCGCCGGAGATCGGCGCATCCATGGCTGCGCCGCCGGCCTCGCCGATCGCGCCGGCCAGCCGCCGCAAGGTGTCGGGGCTGACCGTGCTGGTATCGACGATCAGCTTGCCGCTGAGATCGCCGCGCACCAGCTGCCCGACGATCTCGGTCACCGCCGCATCGTCGCTCAGCGACAGCAGCACGATGTCGGACGCCGCCACCATATCGTCCACTCTCGTGTGCGCGGTGATGCGCCATGCGCGCGCCAGGTCGGATGCGATGCCGCTTCGGGTCCAGCCTGCGACCGCGAACCCGCATTGCGTCAGGCGTGTCGCCATCGCCCGGCCCATGCGGCCAAGGCCGAGAATGCCAACGCGCGGACTGACCGATGGCTTCGAACTCATGATGGGACACTCCTGCAGTGAATGACCGATGACTGGCTATGGCCTCGATCATAGGCGCGATTGCCACGACATTGCAGCCGACCGCTCTGTCGGCTGCCGTCGCGCTGCCGCACGCCTACACCTGCACCGCGCTCAACCTCTGCCGCAGCCGCGGCGCGGCGAAATCGAGGAAGGCGCGCACCTTGGGCGGGCTCAGGCGCGCTTCGGGATGCACCAGGCTGACTGGAATCTCCGGCAGCTCGAATTGGCGCAGGATCAGCTTCAGCTTGCCGGCCTTGACCGCGGCCGCGGCCTGGTAGGACAGCACGCGCGCAATGCCGATGCCCGCGATCGCCGCATCGATGCCTGCTTCCGCGGTGCCGACCGCGAGCCGCGAGCGGACCGGGACGGCGCGATCCTCGCCGTCGATGCGGTACGACCAGCGGTCGGCGGCGGAGAGGGTGGCCGATGAGATGCAATGATGCCGGATCAGCTCGCCCGGCGCGCGCGGCGTGCCGTTGGCCTTGAGGTATGCCGGGGCCGCGCAGGTCACCAGCTTCACCGTGCCGACCCGCGCCGCGATCAGCGACGAATCGGCCAGGTGCGCGATGCGCAGCGCGACGTCGATCCCTTCCTCGATCATGTCGACGATGCGGTCGACCAGCGCCAGCCGCAGATCGACCTCCGGATAGGCCTTGAGGAACGCCAGCGCCACCGGCAGCACATGCAACCGCCCGAACACGATCGGCGCGGTGACGTGGAGCCGGCCCTTCGGCGTCGCATATTCGCCGGCCGCCATGCGTTCGGCAGTCTCGATCTCGCCCAGTAGGCGCCGGCAGGATTCGAGATAGGTGCGTCCCGGCTCGGTCAGCACGAACTTGCGCGTGGTGCGCACGATCAGGCCGACGCCGAGATGCTCTTCCAGCTGCGCCAGCTTGCGGCTCACCGTCGGCAGCGGGACCTTCAGCGCGCGCGCCGCCGCCGACAGGCTGCCCGCATCGGCCACCGCAACGAATACCCGCATCGCATCCAGGCGGTCCATGGATTGTTCCGGATGTTGGAATAGAGTGCGGCGATAGTGCCATCTATTCTCGAAATCCGGAACAGCTCAAATGACCGGCACTGTCGCTAGCGCGAGTAGACGCCGACCAGCTCGCCTTGGCCGATGCAATGCTGCTGCGCCAGCGCCTCGATCTCGACAGCGTCGGTCTTGCCGTGCGTATCCAGGTGGCCGCAATCGAGCGCCATCACCTTGAAATGATAGTGGTGCGTTCCGTGCCCTTTCGGCGGGCAGGCGCCGCCATAGCCGATCTTGCCGAAGTCATTCTTGCCCTGCAGAACGAGGCTGCGCGTGACCTTGGAGGCGAAATCCTCCGGCACGTCCGTGGTCGTCCTCGGGATGTCGTACATCGCCCAGTGATGGAACATGCCGCCTGGCGCATCCGGATCGTCGCAGAAGATCGCGAAGCTGCGCGTATCCGACGGCGCCTCGGACCAGGCGAGGGGTGGGGACATGTCCTCGCCGTCGCACGAATAACGTTGTGGAATCCGCTCGCCATTGTTGAAGGCAGAGCTCTTCACCTGCATGGCCATGATTGCCTCCATTTTTCAGAGTCAGAGTGGCCTCGTCTGCCGAGGCCGGCGCGCTGTGCGCGCGGGTCGATCGCAAATCGATCGGACAATGTGACCAAAGTCTAGAACTGCATCGCCCGGCCGGCAAGGCGAACTAGGTCGCGTAGAGGAATGTGCCCAGCAGCACCCAGCGCGCTGCGTTCCGCTCCTGCTTCGGCTTGGCCTGCAGCGGCGTGGTGTAGTGCCAGAAGGGCAGGCGATAGAGCGTCAGGCATCCGGTCTCCACCACCGGCACCATCTCGGTGAAATGCCCGCTTCGTGCATAGACCAGATACTGGTGCGCAACGCCCGGCCCGACCAGGCTCAGGTGGAAGTCGAGATAGCCCTTGGCGGCGCGTTTGATCTCCGGCGTGTGGTCGGTGTGCGGCCCGGAATAATCGCCATGCCCATAGCGCAGCACCTGCTGCCCGCCCTTGGGATCGAGCTTTCGCCCCAGCACCGCCTCGCCGAACGCGACCATGCTCCGCGATGACAAGAGCTCGATGAGACCGAGCTCCCTGGCGCGCTTCCAGGCCGCGCCGCGCCGGTTCTCCAGGTACGCGGTGCGGCAGCGCACGCTCTTGGGCAGCCAGTCGTCATAGTTCCGCTTCATCTCCCAGACGGTCTCCGGCGGAATCGGCTGGCTGAGATCGCTCAGCAGCGCCGCCATCTCGCGCTCCAGCGTGGTGCGCAGGCGCTCGGCCTTCGCCCTGTCGACCATGCCGCCGAGCGCGATGAATCGCCGCCGGGGATCGGCCAGCGCTCCGCACACGCTCGCGGTGCCGGCCAGCACGCGTTTGCCCGCACGGTTCAAAAGGTCTTCGAATTCGGTGGGAATCGCAGGCTTCCGAGGCATTGCGCCGGATCATAGGCCGGTTGGCGGGGTGCGGCAAAGCCGATAGGATGCGCCTTCGAACAATCACCTTGCCCTCATGCCCTACGACTCCCTCCGCGATTTCATTGCCCGCCTCGAGCAAGCCGGCCGCCTCAAGCGCGTGTCGGTGCCGGTCGATCCGCATCTCGAGATGACCGAGATCCAGACCCGCCTGCTGGCGGAGCAGGGACCTGCCATCCTGTTCGAGCAGCCGCTCGGCCGCGACGGCAAGCGCTACGAGATGCCGATGCTGGTCAACCTGTTCGGCACGGTGGAGCGCGTCGCCTGGGGCATGGACCGCGAACCCAAGGAGCTGAGGGCGGTCGGCGAGACGCTGGCATTCCTGAAGCAGCCCGAACCGCCCGGCGGCTGGCGCGAAGCGGTCGAGATGTTCCCGCTGTTGAAGACCGTTCTGGCGATGCAGCCGAAGAGCGTCGGCTACGCGCCGTGCCAGGACGTGGTGCTGACCGGCGACCAGATCGACCTCGCGAAACTGCCGATCCAGGGCTGCTGGCCGGGCGAGCCGGCGCCGCTCATCACCTGGCCGCTGGTCGTGACCAAAGGCCCCGGCAAGCGCAAGGAAGACGATTTCAATCTCGGCATCTATCGCATGCAGGTGCTGAACAAGCGCCAGACCCTGATGCGCTGGCTGAAGCATCGCGGCGGCGCGCAACATCACGCGCGCTGGAAAAAGGAACGGCCCGAGCCGCTGCCGGTCGCCGCTGTCATCGGCGCCGATCCCGGCACCATCATCGCCGCCGTCACGCCGGTGCCGGACACGCTCTCGGAATACCAGTTCGCCGGCATGCTGCGCGGCCGCAAGGTGGAGCTGGTCGACTGCAAGACCGTGCCGCTGAAAGTGCCGGCGACGGCGGAGATCGTGCTGGAAGGCCACGTCTCGCTCGACGACTACCGCGACGAGGGGCCATACGGCGACCACACCGGCTACTACAATTCGGTCGAGCAGTTCCCGGTCTTCACTTTGAGCGCCATCACCATGCGGCGCGACCCGATCTATCTCTCGACCTTCACCGGCCGCCCGCCCGACGAGCCGAGCGTGCTGGGCGAGGCGCTGAACGAGGTATTCGTGCCGTTGCTGACCCAGCAGTTCCCGGAGATCGTGGATTTCTGGCTGCCGCCCGAAGGCTGTTCCTACCGCATCGCCGTGGTGTCGATGAAGAAGGCCTATCCCGGCCACGCCAAGCGCGTGATGCTGGGCGTCTGGTCGTTCCTGCGCCAGTTCATGTACACCAAGTTCGTGATCGTGGTGGACGACGACATCAACGCCCGTGATTGGAAGGACGTGATGTGGGCGATCTCCACCCGCATGGACCCGGTGCGCGACATCACCATGGTGGAGTCGACACCGATCGACTATCTCGACTTCGCCTCGCCGGAATCCGGCTTGGGCGGCAAGATCGGATTGGACGCGACAAACAAGCTGCCGCCCGAAACCAAGCGCGAATGGGGCAAGAAGATCCGCATGGCCGATGATGTTGTGGAGTTGGTGACGCGGAAGTGGTCGAGCTATGGGCTGCCGGGCAGCGGCAAGCCGATCTGGCGATGAGGTTATGATTTTCACCCTGACCCCCACTCCAAAATTCCCTTCCCCCCTTGCGGGGGAAGGATGCGTAGGCTTAGCGAACGACAGTGAGCTTGGCCGGAGCTGGATGGGGGGTAGCGCAGCGATAGCTGCGCGCGCTCGTCAGAGCGCCAATGAAGGTGCGGTACAAGCTCAACAGCGCTCGCGCGCTGCGCGCCTGCCGGCGCGGCCCCCCCATCCAGCTGCGCCTAAGCTCGGCTACGCCTCGCTAAGGCTCCGCATCCTTCTCCCGCGAGGGGGGAAGGGGAGTCTTGTTGGGTCTTGGTGGGAGTCTCTCTCGTGACTCCCACCGAAATCCTCGCCTGGCGCAAGGAGCAGCGCGCGCAGCTCATCCCGGCACGTGTCGCCATCCCCGACGCGACGCGCGATGCGTGGACCAAGCGCATCATCGCCAGCCTGGAGCCGATCGTCATGGCCGTCGACGGGCCGGTCAGCTTCTACTGGCCGTTCCGCGGCGAGCCCAACCTGCGGCCGCTGATGCGCCGCATGGTGGCGGCCGGCAGAGCGGTGGCGCTGCCGGTGGTGGTGGAAAAGCGCCATCCGCTGGAATTCCGTCCCTGGACGCCGGGCTGCGAAATGGTGCTGGGCGTGTGGAACATTCCCATCCCCGACACCAGGGAGCGCGTGACGCCGCGCCTGCTGCTGGCGCCGGTGGTCGGCTTCGATCCGCAGCGGTACCGCCTTGGTTACGGCGGCGGCTACTTCGATCGCACCCTCGCGGCCCTCGCTGGATCGCGCACGGTGATCGGCGTCGGCTATGACAGCCAGGCGCTTGGGACTATCCATCCGTTGGCACACGACATCCCGATGGACCGCATCGTCACCGAATCCGGCTTCCGCCATGAAGCGGAACCGGCGGAGCTGTCCTCGCCGGCCTGTCTGCTGGCCGAAGCGCCGGATGCCTATGCCGGCTATCTCGACGAGGCGGAGATCGCGGCCGAGCTGCGCGCTCTGCGCGCGTCGTCCGATCTCGCCGACCTCGCGGTCACGCGCGCGCTGGATCAGATGCTGGCGCGCCTGCCCGCAGCGCCGCCGGCCCCGGCGACGGAAACGCCGATCGCCGACCGCCTGGCGCAGTTGCGCGCGCGGGTGCGCGACGATGCGCTGCACGCCGCGCTCGGCGAAGTGCTGCGCCTGGCGCAGAAGGCGGAGAAAAAATGACGTTGCATACCAGCATCGAAGGCCGGGTGATGATCCTGACCATGGATCGTCCGAAGGCCAACGCCATCGACAGCGGCCTCAGCAAGGCGCTCGGCCAGGCCTTCATCCGCTACCGTGACGATCCGTCGCTGCGCTGCGCGATCGTGACCGCGGCCGGCGAAAAGTTCTTCTCGGCCGGCTGGGACCTGAAGGCCGCCGCCGAGAACAAGGAAGAGGCGGAGGATTACGGCCCCGGCGGCTTCGCCGGCATCACCGAGCTGTTCGACCTCGACAAGCCGGTGATCGCGGCGGTCAACGGCATGGCGGTCGGCGGCGGGTTCGAGATCGCCCTCTGCTGCGACATCATCGTCGCGGACGAGCACGCGCAATTCTTCCTGCCGGAGGTGAAGGTCGGCGTGGTGCCCGACGGCGGCGGCATGTTCCGCCTGCCGCGCCGGGTGCCGGAATCCCTCGCGCTCGAGATGCTGATGACCGGCCGGCGCCTCTCCGCCGAGGAAGCCCTGCGCCTCGGCCTCATCAACCACGTGACCCCGAAGGGCGGCGCGCTCGCCAAGGCCAGGGAGATCGCCGCCGAGATCCTGGGGGCCAGCCCGAAATCCATCCGCGCCGTGAAGCAGGCCCACCGCATGACCCGCGACATGAGTGTGCAAGATGCCTACCGCGCCCTGCGCTCCGGCGGCGTGCCGGCCTATGACCGCCTGCGCGCCAGCAAGGATTATTGGGAGGGCGCGGCGGCTTTCGCCGAGAAGCGTCCGCCGCAGTGGGAGGACGACTGATGGCCGCCACCGTCCCGATGGAAAGCGTCAGCCTCGAAGCCGCCTCGCTCATCGTCGACCGCGCGCTGGCGAAGGGCCGCGCCATGAACTTCAAGCCGCTCGCCGTCGCGGTGCTCGATCCGCGCGGCTGCCTCAAGGCCTACAAGGCGGAGGACGGCACCAGCCTGCTGCGCCTCGACATCGCCTTCGGCAAGGCCTGGGGCGTCTTGGGCATGGGCTTCGGCGGCCGCGAGCTGGAGCGGCGGGGCGACGCCCACGGAATCTTCTTTAATTCCCTGCAGGTGATGAGCGAGGGCAAGATCGTGCCGGCGCAAGGCGGCGTGCTGATCCGCAATCAGGCGGGCCAAGTGGTGGGTGCGGTCGGCGTTACCGGCGACTCCTCCGACAAGGATGAAATCTGCGCCATTGAAGGCATCACCGCAGCCGGCCTGGTGCCGGATACCGGCGATCCTGTTTGACTCCACGAAAGAAGCAACATGCGCACTCTGTACCCCGAAATCCAACCCTACGAGTCCGGCCATCTCGACACCGGCGACGGCCACCAGATCTATTGGGAGATCTGCGGCAACCCGAAGGGCAAGCCGGCGGTCTTCCTGCATGGCGGCCCGGGCTCGGGCTGCTCGCCCAAGCATCGCCGCCTGTTCGATCCCGACCAGTACCGCGTGCTGCTGTTCGACCAGCGCGGCTGCGGCCGCTCGCGCCCGCATGCCAGCCTCGACAACAACACCACCTGGCACCTGGTCGCCGACATCGAGCGGCTGCGCACGCTGATGGGCGTCGAGCAGTGGCTGGTGTTCGGCGGTTCGTGGGGCAGCACCCTCGCGCTCGCCTATGCCGAGACCCATCCGGTGCGCGTCTCCGAGCTGATCGTGCGCGGCATCTTCACCCTGCGGCGCAACGAGCTGCTGTGGTACTACCAGAACGGCGCCTCTTGGATGTTCCCCGAGCTGTGGGAGACATTCCTTGCGCCGATCCCGGAGGCCGAGCGCGGCGACCTCATGGCCGCCTATCACAAGCGCCTCACCGGCAGCGACCGCGCCGAGCAGCTGCGCTGCGCCAAGGCCTGGAGCGTGTGGGAGGGCAGCACCATCACCCTGCTGCCGAACAAGCAGAACGCCGACAATCACGCCGACGATCATTTCGCGCTCGCCTTCTCGCGCATCGAGAACCACTATTTCGTCAATGGCGGTTTCTTCGACGCCGACGACCAGTTGCTGCGCGATGCTCACAAGCTGAAAAAGATCCCCGGCATCATTATCCAGGGCCGCTACGACGTGTGCACGCCGGCAACGACCGCGTGGCACCTGCATCGCGCCTGGCCCGAGGCGGAGTTCCACATGGTCGACGACGCCGGCCACGCCTTCGACGAGCCGGGTATCCTTAACCAGCTCATCATCGCCACCGACAAGTTCGCAGGGAAGTAGCCATGCTCGACGCCAAGCTCGCGGACGACATCGTCGCCGCCGTCGACGCCGGTTTCCCCGACCAGGTGAAGCTGACGCAGGAGCTGGTGCGCTACCCCTCGCTGCGCGGACAGGAGCATACGGCGCAGGACTTCCTGCACGACCAGATGGCGCGCCGCGGCCTCACCATGGACCGCTGGGCGATCGACGTCGATGCCATCAAGCATCATCCCGGCTTCTCCCCGGTCGCGGTCGATTACAGCAACGCCTTCAATGTGGTCGGCGCCCATCGCCCGCGCGAAAGCAAAGGCAAGTCGCTGATCCTCAACGGCCATGTCGACGTGGTGCCGCTGGGTCCGCTCGACATGTGGGAGCGTCCGCCGTTCGAGCCCGTGATCGAGGGCGACTGGCTCTATGGACGCGGCTCGGGCGACATGAAGGCCGGCCTCATCGCCAACATCGCCGCCTTGGATGCGCTGAAGCGCCTCGGGCTGCAGCCGGCCGCGCCGGTCTACGTGCAGTCGGTGACGGAGGAGGAATGCACCGGCAACGGCGCGCTCGCCTGCCTGCTGCGCGGCTACCGCGCCGACGCCGCCATCATCCCGGAGCCGGGCGGCGATTGCCTGACCCGCGCCAACATGGGCGTGATCTGGTTCCGCGTCCACGTGCGCGGCCTGCCGGTGCATGCGTCGGTCGCCGGCTCCGGCGCCAACGCGATCGAGGCGAGCTATCGCCTCATCCAGGCGCTGCACGGCCTGGAGGCGGAGTGGAACGCGCGCCGCGTCAACCACGAACACTTCAAGGATCTGCCGCACCCGGTCAATCTCAACATCGGCAAGATCGAGGGCGGCGACTGGGCCTCGTCGGTGCCGGCCTGGTGCAGCTTCGACTGCCGCATCTCGTTCTATCCCGGCGTCACCGCGCGCGACGCGGCAGCCGAGATCGAGGCCTGCATCGCCGCCGCCACCCGCAACGACCCGTTCCTCAGCAACATGCCGCCCAGGATCGAATACAACGGCTTCTTCGCCGAGGGCTACGTGCTGGGCGAAGGCACCGAGGCCGAGCGCGTGCTCGCCGCCGCCCACGCCCGGAGCTTCGGCGCCAAGCTCGAGGCGCGCATTGCGCAAGCCTATGTCGACGGCCGCGTCTTCATGCTCTACGACGACTGCCCGGCCCTGGTCTACGGCCCGAAGTCGGAGAACTACCACGGCTTCGACGAGCGCGTGTTCCTTCCCTCGGTCAAGCGCGTCACCGCCGCCATTGCGCTGTTCATCGCGGATTGGTGCGGGGTGGAGAAGGCATAAGCACGCGAGTGCCGTTTGTGCTATGATCACCGCCTTCCCTCAAAGGGGGCGCGCGATGACCAGGTCGCTTATCGCTCTCACGTTTCTCATCCTGCTGGCGCCGCAGGCGCTGGCCGGCCAATCCAACGCGCCGCTGCTCGCGCTCTGGGAATTCGACGGCTGGGCCGCGCCGACGGCCGAGCGGCCGCTCGGGCTGCGTTTCGTGTTGCTGGAGGATGGCCGCGTGATCTACGCGCCGGACGATCCGGCGATCGATGCCCTGATTCCCAACCAGTATTTTCAGGCGCGCTTGTCGCCGGCGGAGGTCGAGGCACTGACCGTCGCGCTGACGCCGGTCCTGCAGCAGCAATCCGCTTCGTCATCGGCGACGCAGGGCGGGTGGACCGCCTTCTATTTCCGCGACCCCGCGACCGGGGAGGAGCGCCACGCGGCGGTGGCCGGCCACCCGTGCCTTGCCGAGGGACGCGTGTTCAGCGCGACCGTCCCGGCGCCGGGGCTGCAGGCCAATCGGAACAGCGCCAACCGCGCGGCCTTGCCGCCGGCAATGCGCGAGGCGTGCAACCGGCTGACGGCGTTTCATCATGCCAGCATCGAGCCATGGTCGCCGCAGGCGCTGCCCGCGACGCTGCCACAACGTTGATCATTGAGTTTGATCACTCGGTGATCGGAATCGCCGTCACGCTGTTGTAGGGCGAGCCGTCGATGAGCTTGGTCGACCACACCAGGTAGACCAGCACGTTCTTGTCCGCGTCGTAGAAGCGGCTGACGCGCATCTCCTTGAACAGGACCGAAGTGTCCTCGCTGAACACCACTTCGCCCTTCTTGCCGCGGTTGATCTCGCCGGTGATTCTCACCGGCCCGGTGGCGCGGCAGGCGATCGAGAAGCGGCTTGGATCTTCGGCCAGCCCGACCCAGCCGCTGAGGCCACCGGTCTCCGCGCGGCTGACATAGCAGCTGGCATTCTCGACCTTGGGATCGTCGAAGCGGTCGATCACCACCTTGTCGTTCGGCCCCACCACGCGGAACGTGGTCGAAACCTCGCCGACGCGCTCCTGCGCGAGGGCAGGGGCGATGGCAGCAAGAGCAAGGATGAGCGCCGCGAGCAGTCTTCGCATGAGATCCTCACGATTGTCCGCACTACAAATGGGGTTGCGTGGGGGAAGCACAAGATCCTGCCATCACTCTCCTGCCATCCCGGGCAGGCCGCGCAAGCGGCGTGACCCGGGACCCACGCGTCCCGTCGGCGTCGCTGGCGATGTGGTATAGGCCCCGGCTCAAGCCGCGTTCGCTTCGCGCTCGCGGCTCGTCCGGGGTGACAGTCAGAGGAGTATGCGTCTCAGCCGAGCTTGCCGTGGCAGTGCTTGTATTTCTTGCCCGAGCCGCAGGGGCAGAGGGCGTTGCGGCTGACGTTCTTCCACGCCTCCGGATTGTTCGCATCGGCCGCGCCATCGCCGCCCGCCATCGCCGCCTGCAGGCGCTGCGCCGGCTGCAGCGACGGGATCGGCGCCGCCGGCGGCTGTCTCGGCCCGGCGTGGATCGGCTCCGGCTGCCGGATCTCGATGTGCGCGAGCAGCTGCGTGATCTGCTCGTTGAGCCGCGTCATCATCTGCTCGAACATGTCGAAGGCTTCGCGCTTGTATTCGTTGAGCGGGTCGCGCTGGCCGTAGGCGCGCAGCTGGATGCCGTGGCGCAGATGGTCGAGCGCCAGCAGATGCTCCTTCCAGTTCTGGTCCAGCACCTGCAGCAGCAGCGTCTTCTCGGCGATCCGCATGACCTCCGGGCCGTGGCGCGCCGCCTTTTCCGCCATCTTGCGCTCGACCGCGTCGGTCACGCGCTCGCGGATCGCCTCGTCGGCGATGCCTTCCTCCTTCGCCCAGTCTTCAATCGGCAGGTTGATGCCAAAGATGCGCAGCACTTCCTCGTGCAGGCCTGCGGTCTCCCACTGCTCGGGGAAGGCCTTCTCGGGGATGTAGCGCGAGATGAAGCCGTCGATCACCTCCTCGCGCATCGACTTGATGTCGTCGCTGAGGTCGCTTGCCTGCATCAGCTCCTTGCGCTCGGAATAGATCACCTTGCGCTGGTCGTTCATCACGTTGTCGTAGCGCAGCAGGTGGCGGCGGATGTCGAAGTTGCGCGCCTCGACCTTCTGCTGGGCCTTCTCCAGCGCCTTGTTGACCCAGGGATGCGCGATTGCCTCGTCCTCCTTGAGGCCGAGGGTCTTCAGCATGGAATCCATGCGCTCGGAGGCGAAGATGCGCATCAGGTCGTCTTCGAGCGAGAGATAGAACTTGGACCGCCCGGGGTCGCCCTGGCGGCCGGAGCGGCCGCGCAGCTGGTTGTCGATGCGCCGGCTCTCGTGCCGCTCGGTGCCGATGATATAGAGCCCGCCGGGGAAGGTGACAGTCTTGGCAGGCCTGCTGCCCTTGGCCGGCTCGACCTCCCACACCTCGCGGGCATTCAGCACCTTTTCGCGTCCCTCGGCGATCTCGGCCTTGATCTTGTCGATGCGGCGGTCCCGCTCGGCGCCCTCCGGCACGTCGCCGAGCTCGCGCTGGATCCGCATCTGCAGGTTGCCGCCGAGCTGGATGTCGGTGCCGCGGCCCGCCATGTTGGTGGCGATGGTGACGGCGCCGGGCACGCCGGCGTCGGCGATGATGTAGGCTTCCTGCTCGTGATAGCGCGCGTTCAGCACGTTGTGCGGAATGTTCGCCTTTTTCAGCTCCGCGGAGATCATCTCCGACTTCTCGATCGACACGGTGCCGACCAGCACCGGCTGGCCGCGCTCGCGCGCGCGCCGGATCTCCTGCACGATCGACCTGTACTTCTCCTTCTGGCTGCGGTAGATCTCGTCGTCCTGGTCCTCGCGCCTGACCGGCACGTTGGTCGGGATCTCGATCACGTCGAGACCGTAGATCTCGGAGAATTCCGGCGCCTCGGTCATGGCGGTGCCGGTCATGCCGGCGAGCTTGGGATAGAGCCGGAAGTAGTTCTGGAAGGTGATCGAGGCGAGGGTCTGGTTCTCGTTCTGGATCTGGACGTTCTCCTTGGCCTCCAGCGCCTGGTGCAGGCCTTCGGAATAGCGCCGGCCTTCCATCATGCGGCCGGTGAACTCGTCGATGATGACGACCTTGTTGTCCTTGACGATGTAGTCGACATCGCGGGTGAACAGCTTGTGGGCGCGCAGCGCCTGGTTCGAGTGATGGACCAGCGCCACGTTCTGCACGTCGTAGAGATTGCCCTGGCGTAAGAGGCCGGAGGCCTTCAGCAGCTTCTCGATGTTCTCGGTGCCGTCCTCGGTCAGGGTGACGTGCCGGGTCTTCTCGTCCTTCTCGTAGTCGGATTCCTTGAGGTGCGGAATCAGCTTGTCGACCTTGGCGTAGAGCTCGGAATTGTCCTCGGTCGGACCGGAGATGATAAGCGGCGTGCGCGCCTCGTCGATCAGGATCGAGTCCACTTCGTCGACGATCGCGAAGTTGAAGTTGCGCTGGACCATGTCCTCCAGGCGGAACTTCATGTTGTCGCGCAGGTAGTCGAAGCCGAACTCGTTGTTGGTGCCGTAGGTCACGTCGCAGTCGTAGGCCGCGCGCCGCTCGGCATCGCTGAGGCCGTGCACGATGACGCCGACGGAGAGGCCGAGGAGGCGGTAGATCCGACCCATCCACTCGGCGTCGCGCCGGGCCAGGTAGTCGTTGACCGTGATGACGTGCACGCCCTTGCCTTCGAGGGCGTTGAGATAGACCGGCAGGGTGGCGACCAGGGTCTTGCCTTCGCCGGTCTTCATCTCGGAGATCTTGCCCTGATGCAGGACCATGCCGCCCAGCAGCTGGACGTCAAAATGGCGCTGGCCAAGGGTGCGGACCGCCGCCTCGCGCACGGTGGCGAAGGCGTCGGGCAGGATGTCGTCCAGGGTCTCGCCCTTTTCCAGGCGTGCGCGCAGCATCGGGGTGCGGGCGGCAAGCTCGGCGTCGGTCAGTTTCTTGAGCTCGGGCTCGAGCGCGTTGATGGCCTGGACCGTCTTCCCTAAACCCTTGATGAAACGGTCATTGGCGGATCCGAAGACCCGCTTGGCCAAGGCGGCGAACATGAAGACCTCGGAGGCGTAAATACGGTCGAATTGCCCGCAACAGATAGGTGCCAAGGGGCGGGAAGTCAACTTGACTTAAGGCCGCCCCGGGGGTGGTTTTTGAGCCTGAGTTCACGGGATTTTTCCTTGTGCCACGGGGGCTTGTTCGGCATGATGCCGGCCTTCGCGGGTCCGCCGGCAAGCAGCTCGGCCAAGGCCGGAAACGGCGGCCCGAATCCCTCTGTTCTCGTAGACCAGGAACGCATCATACCAATGCCCAAAGTCTCTCTTCGCGCCGCCCTGATTGCCGGGGCTGCCATCGCCGCCATCCTCGCCGGCACCATCCCGCTGATCGCGCCGCATATCGACCCCGCCGTGGCCCAGGACAGCCAGGCTCCGGCGCCGGACGTCGAGGCGCCGGCCGAAGCCGCGCCCGCCGACCCGGCCGCCCCCGCGGATCCGGCCGCGCCCGCGGTCACCGAGACCAAGCCGGATCCGAACCAGGTGGTGGCGCGCATCAACGGCGCCGACGTCACCCGCCAGGAGGTGATCGATTCCGCCGCGGACCTGCCGGAGCAGATCCGCCAGCAGATCGACATGGTGTTCCCGCAGCTGCTCAACCGCTACATCGGGCTGAAGCTGCTGGGCGACAAAGGCAAGGCGGACAACCTGGCGCAGGACCCGGAAGTGCAGAAGCTGATGGGCGAGTACGAGACCCAGGCGATCCGCCAGGTCTTTGTCACGCGCTACCTCAACGAGCATGTCACCGAGGACGCCATCAAGGCGCGCTACGAAAAGAAGCTGAAGGACAATCCGCCGCCCGAAGAGGTGCGCGCCGCCCATATCCTGGTGAAGACCGAGGATGAGGCCAAGACGCTCATCGAGCAGCTCAAGGGCGGCGCCGATTTCGCCGCCATCGCGAAGGAGAAATCGGAAGACAAGGGCAGCGGCGCCAATGGCGGCGAGCTCGGCTGGTTCGCCAAGGACGTCATGGTGAAGGAGTTCGCCGACGCCGCCTTCGCGATGAAGGTGGATGAGATCAGCCCGGCGCCGGTGAAGAGCCAGTTCGGCTATCACATCATCAAGCTCCAGGAGCGCCGCACCCAGCCCGCGCCGACGCTCGACAGCCAGAAGGAGCAGATCCGCGCCGAGCTGTCGGAGGAAACGGTGCAGGCGCTGGTGAAAACATTGCGCACGGAGGCCAAGGTCGAAGTGCTCGGCCCGGACGGCAAGCCGCTGCCGGAGGGACAGCAGCCGCCAGCGCAGCCGCAGCAGCCCGAACAGCCGGCACCGCAATAACAACTCCCTCTCCCGTATCGGGGGGAGGGATTCCGTTTGAGACATTTGGGGGATTTCGGCAGCGATGAGTCATCCGGTATCGCCACTGGCGCCGGCGCAGAGCCCGCGCTTGCCCGCTGTGGCTGGTGTGCGGCTGGCGGCGCGCGAATGCAACGTGCGCTACAAGAACCGCACCGACGTGATGTTGATGGAGTTCACGCCCGGCACCACCATCGCCGGCGTGCTGACCAGGTCGCTGACGCGCTCGGCTCCCGTCGATCTCTGCCGCAGGAACCTCAAGGGCGGCAAGGCGCGCGCCATCCTGGTCAATTCCGGCAACGCCAACGCCTTCACCGGCAAGGCCGGCATCGCCTCGGTCGAGCGCTGCTCGAAGGCGCTGGTCGCGGCCTTGAAGTGCAAGCCGGGCGAGGTATTCGTGGCTTCGACCGGCGTGATCGGCGAGCCGCTGCCGGACGACAAGATCACGGCCAACCTGCCCGCTCTGATCAAGGACCTGAAGGCGGAGGGCTGGGCGGCGGGCGCCGCGGCGATCATGACCACCGACACCTTCCCCAAGCTCGCGACGCGGCAGACAAGGATCGGCGACGTCACCGTCACCATCAACGGCTTCTGCAAGGGCTCGGGCATGATCGCGCCGGACATGGCGACCATGCTGGCCTTCGTCGCGACCGACGCCGCCATTCCGGCGCCTATCCTGCAGGAGCTGCTGGCGCGCGGCGCCGACCGCTCGTTCAACGCGATCACGGTCGACGGCGACACCTCAACCAGCGATACCCTGCTGCTGGCCGCGACCGGCCGGGCGCCGAAGCACCCCAGGCCAAAATCCGCCGGCGATCCGGTGCTGAAGCAATTCCGCGCCGCGCTCGAGGACCTGCTCGCCGACCTCGCGATCCAGGTGGTGAAGGATGGTGAGGGCGCCGCCAAGCTGGTGACCATCGACGTGACCGGCGCCGCCACCGCGCGCGCCGCCCGGCGCATCGGCCTATCCATCGCCAACTCGCCGCTGGTCAAGACCGCGATCGCCGGCGAGGACGCCAACTGGGGCCGCATCGTGATGGCGGTCGGCAAGTCCGGCGAGAAGGCCGACCGCGACAAGCTCGGCATCAAGATCGGCGGTGTCACCATCACCGAAAAGGGCCAGCGCCGTTCCGGCTACGACGAGGCGCCGGTCGCCGCCCACATCAAGGGCGAGGACATCCGCATCGCCGTCGACGTCGGTGTCGGCAAGGGCAGTGCGAGGGTCTGGACCTGCGACCTGACCCATCGTTATATCGAGATCAATGCCGACTACCGATCCTGAGCTGATCACCGAGCGGCTGCGCCTGCGGCGGCTGCAGCCCGGCGACGCGCCCGTGATCGCGCCGCTGGTGAACGACTGGGAGGTCGCGCGCTGGACCTCGCACATTCCTCATCCCTACACCGTGCAGATGGCGGACGAGTTCATTGCCGCCCAGGCGGAGGCGCCGTCCAACGGCTCGCAGGTGTTCGCGATCCTGCGCAAGGACGACGGCGCGCTGGTCGGCTGCGTCGGCCTGCACCGCGAATCCGGCTCGCACCACGGCGAGCTCGGCTACTGGGTCGGCAAGCAATACTGGGGCAACGGCTTTGCCAGCGAGGCGGTGCGCGCCGTCGTCGACTATGCCTTCAACGAATTGAACCTGGCGGAGCTGGAAGCAGGCGCGGTTCCCGTGAACCGCGCGTCGCACCGGGTCCTGGCCAAGGCCGGCTTCATCGCCTGCGACGTGCGCGAGGAGGAGGCGCCGGCGCGCGGCCATCCGCTGCAGCTGATCGTGCGGCGCCTCAAGAAGGCGCGCTGGCAGGTGCCGAGTGCCGGCATCAAGTCGGTGCTCACCGTGGCCGCGGTCGCCCTGGTCGACACCGACGGCCGCGTGCTGCTGGCCAGGCGCCCGGAAGGCAAGCCGATGGCGGGCCTGTGGGAATTCCCCGGCGGCAAGATCCAGGACGGCGAGAGCCCGGAGGAGGCGCTGATCCGCGAGCTGCGCGAGGAGCTCGGCATCAACGTCAAGCAGGCGTGCCTCGCGCCGCTCACCTTCGCCAGCCACGAATACGAAAAGTTCTTCCTGCTGATGCCGCTGTTCGTCTGCCGCCGGTGGGAAGGCCAGGTGACCGCAAAGGAAGGCCAGGAGCTCGCCTGGGCGAGACCGGTGCAGCTCAAGGACTACCCGATGCCGCCAGCCGACGTGCCGCTGATCCCGACGCTGATGGATCTGCTGTAGCGAGCAATCGGCCTGCTGCCGTTAGCTGGACGCGATACTATTGATCCGCTCGAGCGCAATGGCTGAGATCTTTCCCGCTTCCGCTGCCGCCCTGTGGCGCTCGGCTGTTTCTTTCGCCGTGGCGATCATGTGCCGGAATAAAGCGGTGGCAGCATCCAGCGTGCTGAAAGCTGCCGTCCGTTGCTTCCAATGGCCGTCATCGCAACCAGCTACGATTACATCCAGTGCGGGTCCTGTGCAGCACATCAGCAGACCATGGGCCGCGTGCAATCGGACCTGAATCTCGTCGGACGTGAGTGCCGACGAGAGTAATGGAAGGTCGTCGCCATTCTCCATGGCGCCAAGCGACGAAAGCAGGTGTGCCCTTGCCAAGCTGTCGTTCTCGACGGCAGGGCGCTCCAAGATCTTCTGCCTCACGTCTTCAGATTTGACCTCCCCGAGCGTGTCCGCGGCGCAGGTCCGGACAAGTGGGTCTGCATCGCTCAATGCTGTCAACAGACGTGAGACGACCTCGGGAGACGCACCTGAATCAGGAAGTGTATCGGCAGCTTCGGCGCGGTCCGCTGATTCCGGGCTGCTGATCAGGTCTAACCATCGTTCGAGTTTCACGGCCTCCCCCATCCAAACACGGGAAGAGCACTACGCCAAAGGACGTGTCCGACGCAATGGTATGGCGATCAGTTGTGAGCTCGCGCTACTTCTCGATCAGCTTGCCCAGCAGCGCCGCCAGCTTTTCGGTCTCCGCTTCGCTCAGCTTCTCGCCGAGGTGCTTGTTCACGGCGCGCGCATAGTGCGGCCAGGTCGCCTTGCGCGCCTTCTTGCCGGCGTCGGTGATGAACAGCATCTGCCCGCGCTTGTCGGTGGGACAGACCTCGCGCCGAACCAGACCCGCTTCCACCAGCCGCTCGATCAGGCGCGACAGGTTGTACTGCGCGAACAGCAGGCGCTCCTCGAGCTCGAACGGCCGCACGCCGTCTTCGTGGCGTTCCAGGTCCCACAGCACGTCGTACCACTCGATCGGCAGCGCGCCGGCCTCCTTGCCGGCTGCCTCGACCGCGCTCACCACCGCATGCCGCGCGCGCACCAGCCGCACCCAGGCCTTGGTCACGGTGTCGGAGAGTTTGTCGGACATGGATGCCAAATTACCATCATTTCCATGCGTTTGCATCTACCTTGACAGTAGATGCATTTACATCTATATGGATGCAATCGCATCTATCTGCAAGGAGCTGCCGTCATGAACCCCGATCCCCGCGCCGTCAACGCCGGTGCGACGCTGTTGCGTGTCGCCCTCGGCGCGATGTGGGTGAGCCACGCCTGGTTCAAGATCTCGGCCTTTGGCGTCGCTGGCTTCGCCGGCTGGCTCGACAGCCTCGGCCTGCCCGGATTGATGGCCGGCCCCGTGATCGCGTTGGAGCTGATCGGCGGCCTCCTCATTCTCGCCGGGTTCCATGGCCGCTTCGTCTCGATCGCGCTGCTGCCGGTGCTGGCGGTGGCGACCTGGGTCCACGTCCCGAACGGCATGATCTTCAGCAACGCCAACGGCGGCTGGGAGTATCCGGTGTTCCTGATGATCGCGTCGGTGGTGCACGCCGTGGTCGGCGACGGCGCGCTCGCGCTCAGGCCGCGCTCGCTGCTGTTTGGCGCTGTGCGCCCGGCCCAAAGCTAAGGAGACATCGATGACCAAGCTCACCCTGATCAGCCACGAGCTCTGCCCGTTCGTGCAGCGCGCCGCGATCGCGCTCGCGGAAAAGGGCGTCGCCTTCGAGCGCATCACCGTCGACCTCGCGAACAAGCCGGACTGGTTCCTCAAGATCTCGCCGCTCGGCAAGGTGCCGCTGCTGAAGGTCGGCGACGCGGTGATCTTCGAGTCCGCCGTCATCCTCGAATATCTCGAGGAGACGCGGCCTCATCCGCTGCATCCCATCGATGCGCTGCAGCGCGCCGAGCACCGCGCCTGGATGGAGTTCGGCTCGACCATTCTCATGGACCTGTGGAATTTTTACACCGCCATGGACGAGGCGGCGTTCCAGACCAAGGCACAGCAGCTGGCCGAGAAGTTCGCGCGGCTGGAACAGCGGCTGGGCGACGGCCCCTATTTCGACGGCGCGCGCTTCAGCCTGGTGGACGCGGTGTTCGGCCCGGTGTTCCGCTACTTCGACACCTTCGACCGGATCGCCGATTTCGGCATGCTCGCGGACAAGCCCAGGCTCGCGGCTTGGCGCCACGCCTTGGCGCAGCGTCCGTCCATCGCCCATGCGGTGAAGGCGGACTATCCGGAGCGCTTGTGGAATTTCCTGCAGTCACGCGGTTCCAGGCTGTCGGCCTTGATGGCCAAGCAGGCGGCCTGACGATCGGGATCGGCGTCGCGGAGGCGGAAAGACGCAGCACCGCTGTCCGCTCGCCGTTCCTGAATTTTGCAGGCTGGCTAGGCGACCTCGCCGGCGTGCGGGTCCTCGGCGCCGGAACCGAATTCGTCGCTCTCGCCGATGCGGCGCTTCTCGCCGAGATACTCCGCCGCGCGGAAGCGGCGGCGATCCGGTCCGACATAGCCTTCGGAGCGGATGAAGGGCGTATCCTGACCCAGCGTCCACATCACCTTGTCGAGCAGCTGCGCGGCGGAGAACGGCCGCAGCAGCACCACGTTGACGCCGCAGTCGCGCGCCGCGAACACCACGTCGCGGTCGGCATTGGCGATGATCGCGATCACCGGCGTCTCGGCGACGATGGGATTGTCGGCGCGCCGCAATTGCCGGACGAAGGTTTCGCCGCTCACCGGATGGGCGTTCCAATCAAGCAGGATGATGTCCGCCTTCAGCTTCGGCTCGCCGTTGAGCCGCGCCCAGGCCTCGTCCGAGTTGCCGAGCACATGAACCGCCTGGAAGCGGAACGAGCGCAGGATGCCGCTGAGGATGCCCATCATCGGCAGCATCCCTTCGACCGCAAGAATCCCGATCCGCTCCAGGTCTTCCGGCCTGCGGACTCGCACCTTCGGTTTCTTGGTCGCAGCTAACGCCATGCAGCGCTCATCTATCCTTGCAGGAATCCCATCATGATTCCGGGCTTCTAGCAAGCTAGAGCAATCATGGTTGACGAAGGGTTAAGCAAACCGCCTCAATGGCTTAGCGTGGCTGACCGTGCCTACAGCGATCTTCAGCCGCTCACCCGGCCTCGATGGCGACCCACCGCGGCTACCTCTCCGGCCGAGAAGCTGGTCGCTTACGCCTCGTCGCGGCGTTAGATTGCGCCTGATCCACGGTCTCGGGAATGAGTCTCCATGCTCGTCCAACGTGCGCGGCGCGAATATCGAACCTGGATCGTCGACAGCCGGCGCTGGGGTCCGTATCGGCCGCGTCCGGACGACATCGTCATCGCGACTTATCCGAAGTGCGGCACGACCTGGATGCAGCGGATTGTTGGCCTGCTCGTCTTCCAATCGCCGGAGCCCCGGCCGGTCATGCAGATCTCGCCATGGATCGACCGCCGCATGCCTGAGCCGATCGAAGTCGTGCTCGCCCAGATCGAAGCGCAGGGCGACCGGCGCTTCCTCAAGGCCCATTTGCCCGCCGACGGCCTGCCGATCTACGACGAGGTGAAATACGTTCACGTCGCACGGGACGGGCGCGACGCCTGCATGTCCTTCCACAACCACGCCTCGGGCTTCGCGCCCCAGATGCTCGAGGGCCTCGACCGCTCCGGATTGGCAGACGAGACCATTGGCCGCCCCTATCCGCGCGTTCCAGCCGATGCGGCCGCATTCTTCCACCGCTGGCTGACCGAGGGCGCGGTGCGGGGGCACGAGGACGGCCTGCCCACCATGTCGTTCTTCCACTGCGAGCGGACGTGGTGGGAAGAGCGGCGCCGGCCGAACGTCCTGCTCGTCCACTTCAACGATCTGAAGGCGGATCTCGCAGGCGAGATGCGGCGGGTGGCCGGCTTCCTCGACATCGCCATCGACCCGGACATCTGGCCGGCGCTTGTCCAGGCGGCGGGGTTCGAGGCGATGCGGCGGGACGGAGCGGCGCTGATGGGGACCCGCGCGACGAGCTTCCGGGAGGGCGCGGATCGCTTCTTTCACAAAGGCACGAACGAGCGTTGGCGCGGGGTGTTCCGGGATGAGGACGTCGCCCTCTACGAGGCCAAGTCCGCTGCGATGCTCTCGTCCGCCTGCGCGCAGTGGGTTGCCGCCGGCCGCCTGACGGCCGGCGTTCCTCGGCTGGCGGCGGACTGAGGAAAATCCCGTCTCGCGTTCTCTGACGGCCAGCCGCCGACGCGACGAACGTTGGAGTCGACTTCAGCTGTCTTGGATGCGCCGTGCGGCGGATGGTTTCAATCCACCTGCGGAAGCAGAGCAGCAGGCGAGGAGATAGCGGCCCAGACGCTCACCGCTCTTAGTGCGGCTGTTCCTTGATCTTCAGGAACTTCAGCTTCGGGAAGTCCTGCTGCGCGCGGTCGAGGTGCCAGGCATTGCGGGCCAGGAACACCGGGTCGCCGTTGTGGTCCTCGGCGATCGAGGCGCGGGTCTCGTCGAGGAAGCTCTTCAGCTCCGCCGGCTGCTCGGCCTCGACCCAGCGCGCGGTGTGCAGGCTGGACGGCTCGAACCGCACCGGCACGCCGTACTCGGTGCGGATGCGGTCCGCCAGGATCTCGAACTGCAGCGCGCCCACGACTCCGACGATCCAGTCGGTGCCGATCATCGGCCGGAACACCCGCGCGACGCCTTCCTCCGCCAGCTGCTCCAGCGCCTTGCCCAGGTGCTTGGCGCGCAGCGGGTCCTCCGGCCGCACGGTCTGCAGATGCTCCGGCGCGAACGAGGGGATGCCGGTGAATTGCAGCTGCTCGCCTTCGGTCAGCGTGTCGCCGATCCTGAGGTTGCCGTGGTTCGGCACGCCGATGATGTCGCCGGGATAGGCGTCTTCCGCCAGCTCGCGATCCTGCGCCAGGAACTGCACCGGGTTGTGGAGGTTGATCTGCTTGCCCGAGCGCACATGCAGCAGCTTCATGCCGCGCTTGAAATCGCCGGAGCACAGCCGCACGAAGGCGATGCGGTCGCGGTGCTTCGGATCCATGTTGGCCTGGATCTTGAAGACGAAGCCCGTGACCTTGTCCTCGGTCGGCTCGACCTTGCGGGTCAGGGTCGGCTGCGGGCGCGGC
>DATFDU010000435.1:0-8234 GCA_035251915.1 Dongiaceae bacterium
GTCAGCGCCGGATAGAGCGGCAGGCTGAGCGCCTCTTCCGAGTAGCGCTCGGCCTCCGGGCAGTGGCCGGGCTTGAAGCCGAGGGCGCGGTAGTACGGCTGCAGATGCACCGGGATGTAGTGCACCTGCACGCCAATGCCGGCAGCGCGCATGGCATCGTAGGCCTGGCGGCGGGTCTTGCCGGTGCGTTGCGGGTCGATGCGGATCACGTAGAGATGCCAAGCGCTTTCATCGATCAGATCGGTGAGGGGACGGGTGACCGGAACCTCGGCCAGCAACCGGTCATAGCGCGCCACCAGCTCGCGGCGGCGGTGCAGGAACTGCTCCAGCCGGCGCAGCTGGCTGAGGCCGAGCGCGGCCTGCATGTCGGTCAGGCGGTAGTTCAGGCCGAGCTCGATCTGCTCGTAGTACCAGCCGCCTTCGTCCTTGCTGGCGAGCACCCTCTCGTCCTTGGTGATGCCGTGCGTGCGCAAACGCGCCATGCGGTCGGCCAATGCCGCATCCCCGGTGGTGGCGAGGCCGCCTTCCGCCGTCGTCACGATCTTGACCGGATGGAAGCTGAAGACGGCGATGTCGGACCAGCGGCAGGAGCCGATCGGCTCGCCGTCATGCGTTGCACCGACGCTGTGGGAGGCGTCCTCGATCACGCGGAAGCCGTAGTCCTTGGCCAACCTCCAGATCGCTTCCTGGTCCGGCGCGCGGCCGCTGAAATGAACCGGGATCACGGCCTTGGGCAGGCGGCCCGCAGCCTTGGCGGCACGCAGCTTCCGCTCGAGGG
Source organism: Dongiaceae bacterium (assembly GCA_035251915.1). Taxonomy (GTDB): domain Bacteria; phylum Pseudomonadota; class Alphaproteobacteria; order Dongiales; family Dongiaceae; genus Dongia_A. The sequence continues at coordinate 779 of DATFDU010000435.1, forward strand.
CAGGGACGCTGATGTTGTAGGTCCTGGGATCGATGTCGACGAAATCGACATCCGCGCCGCACAGCCGCGCGCAATTGGCGGAGGCGACGAACGTGTTCGGCACCGTCCACACCACGTCGCCGGGCCCGGCGCCGACGGCAAGGCAGGCGATGTGCAGGGCCGAAGTTGCGCTGTTCACGGCCACCGCATGGGGGACGCGGCACAGCTCGGCGAACGCGGCCTCGAGCTTGCCGACCGCGGGGCCCTGGGTCAGCCAGTCCGACCGCAACGTCTCGATGACGGCCTCAATGTCGGCGTCATCGATCCATTGCCTGCCATACGGGATCAAGCGCCGGCCTCGAGCAGGCTGCGGATCTCGGCGACCGTCAGAAAGTGCGGATTGGTGCCGGAGCTGTATTCGAAATCCTCCACCACCGGCTTGGACGATTCGCCGCTCTTGCTGACCGCGTAGTCCACGATGAAGCCCATGATGATCGACGGCTTGATCACATAGTGGGCGGGAAAGTCCAGCGTCAGGTGATAGTCATCGCGCGGGCACATGACCTCGTGCAGCTTCTCGCCCGGCCGGATGCCGATCAGCTTGTGCGGCAGGCCGGGCGCGATCGCCTCGGCCAGGTCGGTGATCCGGGAGGAGGGGATCTTGGGCACGAAGATCTCGCCGCCATGCATGCGCTTGAAGTTGTCGAAGACGAAGTCGACGCCCTGCTGCAGCGTGATCCAGAACCGCGTCATGCGCGCATCGGTGATCGGCAGCTCCTTCACGTCCTGCGCCATCAGGCTGCGGAAGAACGGCACCACCGACCCGCGCGAGCCCACCACGTTGCCGTAGCGCACCACCGAGAAGCGCGTGCGGTGGCCGCCGGCGATGTTGTTGGCCGCGACGAACAGCTTGTCGGACGCGAGCTTGGAGGCGCCGTAGAGGTTGATCGGGTTGGCGGCCTTGTCGGTGGAGAGGGCGATGACCTTCTCCACCTCGTTGTCGATCGCGGCGTGGATCACGTTCTCCGCCCCGCCGACATTGGTCTTCAGGCACTCCATCGGGTTGTATTCGGCCACCGGCACATGCTTCAGCGCCGCGGCGTGCACGACGTAGTCGACGCCGTTGAACGCCTGGCGCAGGCGCGGGCCGTCGCGCACGTCGCCGATGAAGTAGCGCATGCAGGAATCGTTGAAGACCTGCGCCATCTCGAACTGCTTCAGCTCGTCGCGCGAATAGACGATCACGCGCCGCGGCCTGTGGCGCTTGAGCAGCGTCTCCACGAACCTCTTGCCGAACGAGCCCGTGCCGCCGGTGATCAGGACCGATTTGCCGTCAAACATGCTGTGTTGTGCCACCAAAGCCACGCCCCGAGTCATGCGGGACCCGCCCCGCGCGGGGATTGCAATAATGTTGCCTTGCCGATCTGTCCAGCAATGGATTGCTCCGCATCGGCGCCTGCGCTGGTTAACGCATTGATATTGAAAGAACTATGCTGCCTGCATCGTTAGCTCAGCGACTCAGCGTCGCGGCCAGAGCGCCGGATTCAGCAGTTGCTCGGGCAACGGGATGGGGAGCGACGCCGCGACCGCGTCGGCCTCGGCCGGCGTCAGCGCAGGGGCCCGGAACAACCGGATGTTCTCCGCCATCTGGGCCGCCGTTTCGGCTCCCACCACGATGCCGGCCAGCCAGGGCTGGGCCTGGGCATAGGCGAAACACAGATCCGCCACGCCATCGCGTCCCAGGCTCTTGGCCGCCGCTTTCAGCCCGGCGATGCAGCGGCGCGCCAAGTCGGCGTCGGAGATCGGCCATTGCAAGGGATCGTCGATGGTCAGCAGCCCCTGCAGCAAGGCGGAGCGGCCATGGAGGATGACGTCGGGGCGGGCCGCGATGGCGCGCTGGACGTCGGCATCCAGCCAGCGCCGGTCGAGGGCGTTGAAGGGAAGCTGCACCAGCCCCACCTCCGGGCTCGCCAGCAGCGCCGAAAGCTCTTCCGGGCGATAGACCGAAGCGCCGATGCGCCCGATCTTGCCCTCGGCCTGCAGCGCCCGCAGCGTCCGCCAGATCACGCCCTCGGCGGCCTCCAGATGCTCGAACCGGTGGAGCAGGACGGCCTCGAGCCTGGTCCGGCCCAGCAGCCACAGGGAGCGGTCGATGGCGACGTGGACGCGCTGGGCTACCTCGCTCGCCGTCGGCTCGCCGTCCGTCAGGTGGGGCGGCAGCTTGGTGACGATGCCGAGCGGGCTGTCAGCGGCAAGAGCCGATCCGATCCGATGCTCGCTATCGCCATAGCCGGCCGCGGTATCGACGTGCGCAACGCCGGCCGCTTCCGCCAAGCCGAGGATGCGGTGCAGCTCATCGTCATCCGGCTTGCCGGCCCGATTGGCGATGCCATAGGGCATCCCGAACTGCGCGCCGCCCAGCACCAGGCTCGCCTGCAGCTCGCCCGCGACGATGCGCGCGGGGACGAACGGCTGTGCGCGCTCAGCCCAGCGAGCCAGGCACCGGCACAGGTCCTGCCAGGGCGCCGCGACCGGATCGGCCAGGCCGGCCAGGGCAGATGTCACGGTGCGATAATCGTCGAGCGTGTCGATGGTGCAGCGCAGGCCGGTTAGATCGAGATCGCCGACACGCGGCATCGCGGGCGCGTTGCGGGCGCACCGGCGCGTGACCCAAGGCGTGACATGCTCGCGGTCGTACGGCTCGTGTGTGGCGCGCTCGGCCTGGCGCAGCAGACCCACGCGCACCGCTTCGCCGGCAAGGCCATAGGGCAGACCCCCGGAGCCACCTGAAAATCCGGCATAACCATCGCCACTCGCTTCCGCCGCCGCGATCAGCCGGCGCACGAAATCGCCGTCCGGGAACACGTTGTCGGAGGTGAGGCGCACGCAGATGTCGCCGTCATCCAGATCGGCAGTGGCCGCGATGTAGCGCGCGAGCACGTCGTCCAATGAGCCGCGCAGGTGGCGCAACCCATGTTGTCGCAGCATGTCCGCCAGGCGATCGTCGCTGGCATCGTCGGAGGTCGCGACCACGGTCTCGACACCGTCGCGCCCCGCGCGCCGCGCCGCCAGCACAACGACCGGCAGGCCACAGACCGGCAGCAGCACCTTGCCTGGCAGGCGCGTCGAGCTGGTGCGGGCCTGCAGGACGACGCGGTGACGCGGCTTGCCCGTTACCACGCGGTCCAGCCGCCATCGACCGGCAGGTTGGCGCCGGTGACGAAGCGCGACGCGGAGCTGGCGAGGAAGACCGCAGCACCGGCGAGGTCGTCCGGCTTGCCCAGCCGCCCCATCGGCACCTTCTGGATCAAGGCGGCGGCAAAGGTCGGGTCACGTTGCTGCACGGCCTCTGGCGGGAATGGGCCTGGGCTGATCGCATTCACCCGGATGCCCTCAGGCGCCAGGTGGACGGCGGCATAACGCGTGTATTGCAGCAGGGCGGCCTTGGCGGCCCCGTAATGCGGCGGATTGTTCATGCCGGATTGGCCGTAGACCCTCGGATCCGGGCTCACCATGCCGTACATCGACGAGATGTTGATGACCGACGCGTCACCATCGGTCTGGACCGCTTTGCGTAGCAGCGAGTGGGCGGCATTGACCAGCTCCGCGGCGGCGGCGACCGCAATCTCGATGGCGTTCACGTAGTCACTGGCCTTGCTGTCGGTCATGACGCCGGCACGCCCGGCATGGGCATTGTTGATGAGGACGTCGAGGCGGCCGAAGCGCTTCCTGACGTCGGCGACCAGTGTCTTGATGTCCTCCGCCATGGTCACGTCGCTGGCGATCGCTTCCGCGGACAGGCCGCGGTCGGTCAGACTCTTCGCCAGCTTTGCGAGGGGACTCTGGGTGCGCCCGATAATGCACACATGGCCGCCAGCCTCCGCCAGGGCGGTCGACATTGCCGCGCCCAGGTGGCCGGCGCCGCCGGTGACCAGGCACAGCTTGCCATCGAGGCGGAACAATGCCTTGCCGGGTCCGGACAACGAAGGCTGGTCTGCGGAGTTCATGAAGCGGCCGGCACGGCGTCTCGATCAGCGAGTCCGAATGGAGGAACCTTGTCTAGCATGGCCGGTCCTGTCCCCGCTATCAAGACTCGGCGATAACCGCCGAAAATTGCTTGCGATTGGCGGAAGATCGTACCCAAACTGCGTGGTTGGAGCCACCAGGGGAGGACCTCATGCTCAAGGAGTTCAAGGAATTCGCGGTGCGCGGCAACGTGATCGACCTTGCCGTCGGCATCATCATCGGCGCCGCGTTCACCACAGTCGTGAACTCGCTGGTCAAGGACATCATCATGCCGCCGATCGGCTACATCATGAACGGGATCGATTTCTCGAACTTCTTTGTCGTGCTCAAGGGCGACACGTATGCATCCCTGAAGGCCGCCCAGGACGCCGGTGCAGTGACCATCAATTACGGCATCTTCATCAACGCCATCATCAACTTCCTGATCGTCGCATTCGCGGTCTTCCTCCTGGTCAAGCAGGTCAACCGCTTCCGCAAGCAGGCTCCGGCCGAGCCCGCTGCGCCGACGGCCAGCGAAAAGCTGCTGATGGAAATCCGCGATGCGCTGAAGGCTGGCCGCTAAGCGGTTGCATATTGTATCCAGTTCGGGCAGATAACCGCCGCGGCATGCGGTAGTATCTGCCCGATCGGATTTGACCATGGCGAAATTCACCTTCAGTTGCGTGGACGCGCATACCTGCGGCAACCCGGTGCGTGTGGTGATGGGGGGCGGCCCGCAGCTCAGCGGCGCCAGCATGAGCGAGCGGCGCCAGCATTTCCTGGCCGAGTTCGACTGGATCCGCACCGGCCTGATGTTCGAGCCGCGCGGCCACGACATGATGTCGGGCAGCATCCTCTATCCGCCGACGCGCTCCGATTGCGACATCGGCATCCTGTTCATCGAGACCTCCGGCTGCCTGCCGATGTGCGGGCACGGCACCATCGGCACCGTCACGGTGGCCGTGGAGCAGGGGCTGGTGCGCCCGAAGACGCCCGGCGTGCTGCGGCTGGAGACGCCGGCCGGGCTGGTGATCGCCGAATACGAGCAGAAGGGCGAGTACGTCGAATCCGTGCGGCTGACCAACGTGCCGGGGTTCCTGCATTCGACCGGCCTCGAGGCGGAGTGCCCGGGCATCGGCACGCTCAAGGTCGACGTCGCCTATGGCGGGAACTTCTATGCCATCGTCGAGCCGCAGGCAGGCTATCGCGACATGGCGGATTTCACGGCAGGCCAGCTAGTGCAGATGAGCCCGGTGCTGCGCAAGAACCTCAACGCCAAATACAGCTTCCAGCATCCCGAGAACCCGACCATCAAGGGGCTCAGCCACATCCTGTGGACCGGCGCGCCGAAGGCCGAGGGCGCGCATGCGCGCAACGCGGTGTTCTACGGCGACAAGGCGATCGACCGCTCGCCCTGCGGCACCGGCACCTCCGCGCGAATGGCGCAGCTGGCGGGCAAGGGCAAGCTCAAGGTCGGCGATGCCTTCGTGCACGAAAGCATCATCGGCAGCCTGTTCAAGGGCCGCGTGAAAGAGGCCGCCAAGGTCGGCAATTACGAAGCAATCGTGCCCAGCGTCGAAGGCTGGGCGCGCGTCACCGGCTACAACACCATCTTCATCGACGACCGCGACCCGTACAAGCACGGTTTCCAGGTCATTTGACGCCGCCCGTCCATTCGGCTTGAACCGCTGCGCCGGCGTCCGTAAGGTGCGGCGCAAAGGCGGCCAATGTTGCAACAATGGGCCGCCGCAAAAAATCACACCGACAGGGGCGCGCCATGAAGACCTTTCCGGAATTCCCCAACCTGTTCGTGATGGATCACCCGCTGATCCAGCACAAGCTCAGCATGATGCGCGACAAGCACACGCCGACCATCCTGTTCCGGCAGCTCCTGAAGGAGATCGCGTTGCTGATGGGCTACGAGATCACGCGCAGCCTGCCGATCACCACGCGGCAGATCGAAACGCCGCTGACGACGTTCGATGCGCCGATCCTGGAGGGCAAGAAAGTGGCGGTGGTGCCGATCCTGCGTGCCGGGCTCGGCATGGCGGACGGGCTGCTGGAGCTGGTGCCGTCGGCGCGCCTCGGCCATGTCGGGCTCTATCGCGACCACGAGACCAAGCGGCCGGTCGAGTATTTCGTCAAGCTGCCGGACCCGGAGGGCCGCACCTTCATCCTGGTCGATCCGATGCTGGCGACCGGGCATTCGTCGTCGGCCGCCGCCGACACCCTCAACAAGCGCGGGGTCAGCGACGACCACATCCGCATGATGGTGCTGGTGGCCGCGCCGGAGGGCGTGCGCGTGTTCCAGAAGGCGCATCCGAAGATCCCGGTCTATACCGCGGCGCTGGATTCGCACTTGAACGAGAATGCCTACATCGTGCCGGGCCTCGGCGATGCGGGCGACCGCCTGTTCGGCACCAAGTGAGGGGACCATGCCGGATTTCATTCTCTCGATCGACCAGGGCACGACCTCGACGCGCGCGATCCTGTTCGACCTGAAAGGCGAGCAGCAGGGGATCGCGCAGAAGGAGCTGCCGCAGATCTTTCCGCAGCCGGGCTGGGTCGAGCACGATCCCGAGGAGATCTGGCGCGCGGTCCAGCAGGTCTGCCGCGACGTGATCGCCAAGCGTCCGGCCGGCAATGTGCGCGCGATCGGCATCACCAACCAGCGCGAGACCACGGTGGTGTGGAACCGCAAGACCGGCAAGGCGATCCACAACGCCATCGTGTGGCAGGATCGCCGCGGCGCGCCGCTGTGCCGCAAGCTGATCGACGACGGCTGGGAGCCGAAGATTCAGGCCAAATCCGGCCTGCTGATCGATTCCTATTTCTCCGCCACCAAGGTGCGCTGGTTCCTCGACAACGTGCCGGGCGCGCAGGAGTCGGCCGAGCGCGGCGAGCTGGCCATGGGCACCATCGACAGCTTCGTGCTGTGGCGCCTGACCGGCGGCAAGGTGCATGCGACCGACGTCACCAACGCCTCGCGCACCATGCTGTTCAACATCCATAGCATGGACTGGGACGAGGAGCTGCTGCAGCTCTTCAACGTGCCGAAGAGCATGCTGCCCGAGGTGCTGGAATGCGCCGACCAGTTCGGCACCAGCGCGACCGAGGCGATCGGCGTGGCGCTGCCGATCGCGGGCATCGCGGGCGACCAGCAGGCGGCGCTGATCGGGCAGGCCTGTTTCCAGCCCGGCATGATCAAGAGCACCTACGGCACCGGCTGCTTTGCGTTGCTCAACACCGGCGAGAAGGCGGTGGCGTCCAAGAACCGGCTGCTGACGACCGTGGGCTACAAGATCAAGGGCAAGCTCGCCTATGCCAACGAAGGCAGCATCTTCGTCGCCGGCGCGGCGGTGCAATGGCTGCGCGACGGCCTCAAGCTGATCCAGCAGGCGGGCGACACCGAGGCGTTGGCGCGGTCGATCGCCGGCACCAACGGCGTCTATCTGGTGCCGGCCTTCACCGG
>DATFDU010000436.1:0-18448 GCA_035251915.1 Dongiaceae bacterium
ATAAGCCTCGATGATGTGGTTCGTGCCGCAGGCGATGCCTTCAAGCAGTGCGCGGAAAATATCGCCACGCGTATGGGTCAGATCGAGGCCAAAGAGCATCCCCTTCGCGTAGGGGTCGTGGATCGGCGTGCGTTCGCCGGAGAAGTAGGGCAGCAGTACGAGGCCGCGCGCGCCGGGCGGGGATTCCGCGGCCTCGGCCGCGAGCGCCGGCATGGCGGACGCCGGATCGAGCTCTTTTCCGAACTGATCGCGGAACCAGTGGGTCAGGGTGCCGCTGGTCGCCAGTCCCGCCATCGCGGCGTGCTCGCCTGAAAACAGCCAAGGGGAATACCAGAGCCGCCGGTCGCGCACGCGCTCCGAGGTAATCATGATGACGAAGATGGTCGAGCCGTACATCAGCATCATGTCGCCGGGATTGAGGACACCGACGCTGAGCGCTTCCGCCGCGGCGTCGATGGTGCCGACGATCACCGGCGTACCGAGGGCGAGACCGGTCTCGTCGGCCGCGCGCTGTGTCACCATGCCGGCGATATCGGTGGTCCAGGCCGGCTCGGGCAACCTGTCGAGGGCGATGATGTCGCACACGAGCTCATCGCTGTAGGCGAGGCGATCAGGCAGATAGAGCGGACTGGTGCTGCCGGCCGAATAATGATCGATGACGAAGCTGTCCGTGAGCCGATGCACGAGATAGGAAGTCGAGGTCAGGACCTTATGCGTCCTGGCGAAGAGATCGGGGCGTTTGTTCTTGAGCCACAGGATCTTCGGGCCAACGGACTGCGAGGTCAGGGCGTTGCCGCACGCCTCGATCAGGCGATCCACGCCGATCCGTTGCGTCAGCGTTTCGATCTCCTCCGCCGCGCGGGTGTCGATGCCGTAGAGCACGCTGTTCATCAGCGGCGCGCCGTCCGCATCCACCGGCAGCATGCAGGGACCGATGGCGCTGGTGCCGATGGCGGCTATGGAGGATGGCGCGATCTTGCTGTCCGCCAACATCTTGCGCGTGACGAACACGAAGTCGCCCCACCAGTCTTCCTCGGGCCGGTGCTCGGCCCAGCCGGGCTGCGGCACCAGCAGCTGGTGCGGGCGGGCAGCCGTCGCGACGATCCGGCCCGCCTGGTCTACGATGACGCCCTTGGTTTCGAAGGTACCAATGTCGACGCCAAGATAGTGCTTCATTCGAGATAGTGGTCCCGGTCGAGGCTGAACTTCCGGTCGATGCGCGTGACGCCGGCGGCCAGCAGCTGCGCCAGGCCTTCGAGGTCGCCGAGATCGCACATCTCCAGCGACGAATGCGTATAACGGCATGGGAAGCCGAGATCGATGCAGGCAACGCCGGTGCCGGTGACTTGCACGTAGGAGGAATCGGTCAATGCCCCGATGTGCGCGCTGCGCTGCAGCGGTATCTTCTCCGCCTTGGCGGCTCTCTCGAACAGCTCGACCAGGGCGGGATGCGGGATGGTGCCGTTGAGCGTGCCGCGGCCGTGGAAGCTGTAGAGGCTGATACCCGGTCCGCCGCCGAGCTTCACATCACCGCGCGCCGTCATGTCGGGCGTGTCGGTGGCGAGGATGAGGTCGAGCTGGATCGCGATATCGGGATTGAGGGCCTGGGCCGCCGTCACCGCGCCCCGCAGGTTGAACTCCTCCTGCACGGAGAAAACCAGGTGCAGGGTCGGGCGCTTGGCAGTGCCTTTCAGCGTGCGCGCGACTTCCAAGATGACAGCGCAGCCCGCGCGATCGTCGATCGAGGTGCCGACGATGCGGTTGTTGGCGACCTCCAGCACGTTCGGTGCATAGACGATCGGCGCGCCGACCATCACGCCGGCGGCGGCGATCTCGGCGGCGCTGCGATAGCCGCAATCGATGTAGAGCTCCGCATACGGCAGGACCTTGTATTTCTCCTCCGGCTGGGTCGCGTGATGGCTTTTGTTGGCGATGACGCCGGGGATGGTCTTGCCTTTGCCGGCGGACACGCGTACCGACTGCGAGGGCAGCGCCTTCTCCGGCACGCCGCCGACGCGCTCGACCCGCAGCAGGCCGCTCGCTTCGATCTTGCGCACCACCAGACCGAGCTGGTCCATGTGCGCGAACAGCATGACCGAGGGCAAGGCCTTGTCGCCAGGCATGGTCGCGATCAGGTTGCCCATGCGATCGCTGTGCGAAGCGATGCCGAGTTCCTTCAGTTGCTTGGCGAGCAGCCGCCGCACCGGTCCCTCATGGCCGCTTAAACCCGAAGTCGCCATCAGCGCGGCGAGCCACGCCTTCAGCCGTTCCTGCGCGTCCTTCGCCCCGCGTGCCATGATCAGTGCCCTCGCGCCGCGCGGGCGAGGCGCATGAACTCCTTGGCGCGCTCGGGATCGACGGCGTTCCAGGTATTGCCGTCCACCTTCAGCGCCGTGCCCACGATGCACCCGTCTGCGACCTTCAGCACATCCGCCACGGTCGCGTGCTTGACGCCGGTGTTGGCGAGCACGGGCGTGTCGGGCAGCACCTTCTTCACCGCCTCCAGCTCCGAGAGCGCCGCCGCCTCGCCGGTGATGATGCCGGAGACCAGGATGGCGTCGGGGATCGAGGAGAATACCGCGCTGCGCGCCCGGTCGGGCAGGCTGCGCTGATCCAGCGACCAGGCGAACTCGGCGGAGATGTTGTCGAACATCGCGAGATCGCTGCGGCCGAGACGGTCGCGATAGCGCATCGCGGCGCCGGCATCGGGATTCCACGGCCCCATGTCGGAGGCGTAGCTGCCGGTCAGGATCTCGCGGATGAAGCTGGCGCCGGTCGCCGCCGCCAGCGCCACCGAGCTCATCGGGTCCCACAGCACGTTGACGCCGAACGGCACCGTGATCTCGCGCTTCACCTGGCCGATGGCATAGGCCATGGCCGCGGTCGAGGCGGTGTCGACCTTGAACTCGTAAGGCCGGTCGTTCTCGTTGCCGAACATGACGGCGTCGACGCCTGCGGCCTGCAGCGCACGCAGGTCCTTGCGGATGCCTTCAACCAGGCCATCCAGCCCGGCGCCGGAGTCATGAAGCGGCGAGCCCGGCAGCGCACCAAAGTGAACCATTGCGATCACTGGTTTCTTGCCGGGGAAAATCCGGGAGAAGCGCGTTGTCATGTCGATCGGATGAATGTTGCGAGGTCGGATCAGTTGGTACCCGAATCCCCGCCGGCTCGCAAGCCGACACGCCCGCCTTAGGCCTGGCGGTCGCTGACCTGGATCAGGCGCATGCGCTCGCCCATCAGCTGCACGCAGGTGAGGCGGCCGGAGAAATAGGCGCCGGTGTCGATGCCGATGCGGTTGCCGAGCAGCTCCGCTTCGCTGCGCGGGGTGTGGCCGTGGACGACGATGATGCCGTCGTCATGCTCGCCGTCATAGGTGAGAAATGGCCCGCGCACCCACAGCGGATCGCGGTCCTCATCGAGCCCGCTCTTGGGCAGGCGTCGCCAGTCGCGCTTCAACGCCGCAAGCCCGAACTGAGGATGGATGCCGCCATGGACGAACAGATACTGGCCCAGGCGGTAGTGGTTGCTGAGCTTGAACAGTTTCTCGATCCGATCCATGCCGAGGTCGGAGGCGATGGCCGCGACGAAGGCATCCGGGTCGGAGGCCTTGCCGTCGCTGAGGCCGAGCTCGCGCGCGATCGCGCCGGCGCCGTTGTCGAGCCAGTTCCACAGGATGTCCTGCCGCTCGGCGCCCTTGCTCTCGAGGAAGTGGCGCAGGAACTGCTCGTGATTGCCGGGCAGGCAGATCGCTTCGACCTTGGGATGCTTGATGCCGTCGAGCACTTTCTTGAGGACGGCGAGGCCGGCCGGACCACGGTCGACATAATCGCCGAGCGTGACCAGCGCGACCTTGTCCAGCTTCTCGTCGTCGACGATGCGCAGGATGGCGGCGACCAGCGGCTCGAACAGGTCGTTCCGCCCATGAATGTCGCCGATGGCGAACACCGGCTGGGAGGCCGTTGCCGGCGCCGACTGCCAGTCGCCGATTTTCGGAGCAAGTGCCATGGCTATCACGTCTTAGGAGCGGCGAAGCCCGCGAGCAACCCAAAAGGATGGATACGATGGCTCAGTAAAGGTTACCGCTTTATTAGCATCCAGACTGACCGAGCACGCGCAGGTGGGAAATTCCAGCGGTATGGCAATGACTAGGCGTGTTTTTGCCCGTTCAGATTTACACATCTGCGAAACGGTTCTAGGCTCGGTCGCCACCGGGACTGAGGAGCGAACGAGCCATGGAACGCACGGCTGTTGGCGTCATCGGGTGCGGCTTCTTTGCCCAGAATCATCTACATGCCTGGACCGACCTGCGCTCCAAGGGCGTCGAGGTGGCCGCGGTGTGCGATGTCGACGAAGCCAAGGCCCGCGCCACCGCGGACAAGTTCGGCGTCAAGAGCTGGTACAGGGACGCCGAGACCATGCTGCGCGAGCAGGCGCTCGACCTGGTCGATATCGTCACGCGCGTGGAAACCCATCGCGACGTGGTCGGCCTGGCCATCCGCCGCCGCCTTCCCGCCATCGTGCAGAAGCCGTTCGGGCTGGACCTCGCCGCCTGCCGGGCGATGGCGGACGATGCGCAGAAGGCCGGCGTGTTCCTGGCGGTGCATGAGAACTTCCGCTTCCAGGTGCCGATGCGCAAGATCCTCGAGCTGTTGCGCGGCGGCGCGATCGGCACGCCATCCTGGGGGCGCGTCAGCTTCCGCACCGGCTACGACATCTACAAGGGCCAGCCCTACCTCATGAAGGAGGAGCGCTTCGCCCTCATGGATCTCGGCGTCCATGTGTTCGACCTGGCGCGCGTGCTGCTGGGCGAGGTCGAGCACATCTCGGCGGAGCTGCAGAAGCGCAACCCCAACGTCACCGGCGAAGACACCGCGACCATGCTGCTGAAGCACCGCTCCGGCGCTGTCTCGATCGTCGAGTGCACCTACGAATCGCGGCGCGTGCCGGATGTGTTTCCCGAAACGCTGCTGGAAATCGAGGGACCGAAGGGCGCGATCATCCTGAAACCGGGATCCGTCCTCGACGTCACGATCGAAGGCAAGGCCAAGACCTACGATGCGGATGCGCCGGTGCTGCCCTGGGCCGAACGGCCGTGGCACATCATCCAGGAAAGCGTTCTCGCGACCTGCGATCACATCCTCGGGTCGCTGCGGGACGGCCGTCCGGCCGATACCTCGGCACAGGACAATGTGCGCACCTTCACCTTGGTGGAGGCGGCGTACGAGGCGGCCAGCGCCGGCCGCTCGGTTCGCGTTGCCTGAACGATTGAGCGCCGGTCCCTACGCCTGGATGCCGTTTTTCCAGCCAATTCCAGTGAGTTAAACACGTCCTCGGGTGGCGTAAGTCATCTGTAGGCGCGGCGTGAAACCAGCCCTGGGGGACATAAGCCATCCATAGGCGGCGTCTTGCGATCCTCCCCCTCGCCGATTCGGGCCGTCACATTGCCCGGCTCTGGTCGCGATATTTCCGGAACTGCGGAGGACGTAATGAGTCGCAATACCCGACGCATGGTCGAACGGCACCCGGTCTTCACGGAACAACCCGAGGGCGCAGCCGATACGATCAGCGAAGTCTCGAAACCTACCGTCAGCCTCGAAGCGCTGTTCGCCGAGGTGTTGGGCCGCAAGCGGCAGGTCGGCAACCCGGATGCCGCCGCACAACGTGCACGACGCTCCTTCCGGGACCTTGGCGAGGCCGGCCTCGCCTATCAGCCGGCACCCTCGCCGGTGTTCGCCTCGCCGGTACTCGCCAACGAGGTGCATCAGCGGCTGGTGGCGGAGTCGATCTACCATGCCCGGCGCCTCGGCAAGCTGATGCCGCAAGGCGCGCCGGCCCTGTTCGCGCCGGTCAACGGCGTCTTCTCGCTGGCGCAGTGGCAGTCGCCGTTCAAGCGCCAGAACGACCGCGGCACCTGCTGGGCGTTCGCCGGGGCGGCAGCCCTCGAAGCGGCCTATCGCCGGAAGTTCAACATCGCGATCGACGTGTCGGAGGAATACGTCTTCCACATGGGCAAGTCGTTCGCGCTCAACAAGGACCAGAACGGCGCCGTCGTCACGCCGGTCGAGAACAACTCGTCGCTCTACGGATTCCAGGGCAGCGGCGACATCGTGCAAAAGCTGTCGCAGAACGCCGTGGCGCCCGAATGGGCGGCGCCCTATCTCGAGAACCAGAGCGACCTGACCGACATCCTTCCCACGATCGGCCTGCCCAACCTGCTGACGGTCGACACCCAGGAGGAATATGACGCGATCGAGTTCTGCGAGCAGCACATTCCCCTGCTGGCCCGCGTCAACGCGCGCTACCGGGCGACCGGCTGGAAATCGCTCGGCGGGAATCCAAGCGTCGAAGCGCTGGAAAACACGCTGCTGGCGGAGCACGAGGTGGTGTGCGACGTGCAGACCCCGCTCGGCGGCCACGTGCTCCTGCTCATCGGCTTCGACCGGAACCGCAAGGTGTTCTTCGCCAAGAACAGCTGGGCCGAGAACCGGTTCATCGAGATCCAGTATGCGAACGATCCGAACTGGACCATTCTGTCGGGCTGGTACATCGAGGACGTGGTCGACCCGACCTTCGTGCAGAACGAAGCATGCTGGCTCGGCAACTGGTGGGTGACTCAGGGCAGTGCCAGCTTCCGCCTGCTGCTGCGCCGGTCGCAGGATTTCGCCGCACCGGGGGCTCCCACCAAGCTCGGCACCGCCTATCTCGGCGACGGCCCCCATGACGTCAACGGCTTCTTCCTCAACAACGGAAGCCATGTGCGATTCTTCATCGCGCCGACGACCCTGCCGGAGACTCCCGGCGCCCTGGAAGGCGTGCAATTCGACGTGCACCTCAATTTCTCGGATATCTACAACGCATCGGGCGCCGGCGGCGGCCAGCGCGTCACCATGTCCCGCTTCGCCAGTCGATTCGCGGCGATCTTCGAGGAGGATGATGGGACGCCGTGGCAGGCGCGCCACGGCATCGACGCGAATACCTATCAGGCGACGTTCGGCAGCCTGGTGCAGGAAGGCTACCGCCTTACCCATGTCTGCGGCTACAGCGAGGGTACCGGCGCGCGCTTCAACGCGATCTGGCACCGTCGCGGCGGCCCGGCCTGGGAGGCGCGCCATGGCCTCAACGCCGCGGACTATCTGGCGACGTTCGACGATCTGTTGCTGCAAGGCTATCGCCTGACCTGCGTCAGCGGCTACGCGGAGAATGGCGAGGCGCGCTATGCCGCGATCTGGGAGCTGCGCGACGGACCGGCATGGCAGGCGCGCCACGGCCTCAACCGCGTGCAGTATCAGCAGGCGTTCGACGAGATGGCCGCCAAGGGCTACGTGCTCACCCAGGTCTGCGGCTACCGCGTCAACGTCGAGGTGCTGTTCGCCGCCATCTGGGAAAAGCAGGAGGACGGTGAGTGGCAGGCGCGGCACGGCCTCACCGCCAGCGCCTATCAGACGATCTTCGACCAGCAGGCTGCGACCGGCATGCGGCTTACCTGCGTCAGCGGCTACAGCGACACCGGCATCGCGCGCTATGCGGCGGTCTGGAAGCGTGGGCCGGCCGGCCAGTGGAAGGCGTGTCACGGCCTGGATGCCGCCGGCTATCAGCAGGTGTTCGACGACTTGCGCCGCCGCGGCCTCAGGCCGGTGATGGTCTCGGGCTACGGCGACGGTTTCTATCCAGCGTGATCGTCGGGGAAGGTTCCCGGCGGGCGCGGCGAAAGCCGCCCCCGCCGGGTGCTGATCTAGAATTCCACCTTGTCCGCGCCCTTGAGGTTCAGGATCTCGCGCGCCTCGTCCGGCGTTGCCACATCCAGGCTCAGTCCCTCGATGATCTGCCGCGCCAGCCGCACCTGCTCCGCGTTGGAAGCGGCGAGCCGGCCCGGGCCGGCCCACAGCGAATCCTCGAGCCCGACGCGCACGTTGCCGCCCATCGCCGCCGACATCGCGGCGATCTGCATCTGGGCGCGGCCGGCGCCCAGCACCGACCAGTGATACTGGTCGCCGAACAGCCGGTCGGCCGTGCGCTTCATGTGCATCACGTCATCCGGATGCGGGCCGATGCCGCCGAGGATGCCGAACACGGTCTGCACGAACAGCGGCGGCTTCACCAGGCCGCGCTGGAGGAAGTGATGCAAGTTGTAGAGGTGCGATGTGTCGTAGCACTCGAACTCGAAGCGCGTGCCGGCGCTGCCCAATGTGGTCAGCACATATTCGATGTCCTTGAAGGTGTTGCGGAACACCGCGTCGCGCGAGCCTTCCAGGTGCGCGCGTTCCCACTCGTGCTGGAACTCCTTGAACCGGCCGAGCATGGGATAGAGGCCGAAATTCATCGAGCCCATGTTGAGCGAGGCGACCTCGGGCTTGAACTTCGCGGCCGGCGCAAGGCGCTGCTCCAGGGTCATGCCCTGCCCGCCGCCGGTGGTGATGTTCACCACGCAGGCGGAGCGCTGCTTGATGACCTTGAGGAACGGCTCGAACGCTTCGGGGCTCTGGTCCGGCCGGCCGTCCTTGGGATTGCGCGCATGCAGATGCACGATGGCGGCGCCCGCCTCGGCAGCGCCGATTGCGGCGTCGGCGATCTCCTCACCCGTCACCGGCAGATGCGGCGACATGGAGGGGGTGTGGATCGAGCCGGTGACGGCGCAGGTGATGATGACTTTGCGTTTGGTGGCCATGATGGGGTTCTCTTGCTGCTCAGGATCCGATATCGCGCGCCGCCTTGCGCTTGTGCGCCGCGAGCGCCATCAGGCGGCGGTCGCGCCAGGCATGCCGTTTCTGCAGGTCGCTCTCCGCCAGCTTGGCGCGGCGGTCGCGTTCGATGGTGTCGATGACGTCGCCGGCCCAATCGACACGGCGTTGCATGCCGGGGAACAGGCGGGAATAGATCTGCTGGTAGCGCATGACGTAGTCGCGCACGCCGCCGGGAGCATTGAGGTCGATGGTCTCGAACGGCCCCATGAAGGACCAGCGCAGCGCCAAGCCCTCGCGCAACCCGATGTCGACATCCTCGACCGAGGCGTAGCCGTCGGCGACCAGGCGGAAGGCTTCCTCGAGCAAGGCGCCTTGCAGGCGGTTCATCACGAAGCCATCGATCTCGCGCTTCATGACGATGGGCGACTGGCCGGCGGCGGTCAGCAATGCGCGGGTGCGCTCCACGATCGTGGGATCGGTCCACGGCGCCGGCACGATTTCGACCGCCGGGATGAGATACGGCGGGTTGATCGGATGCACCACCAGGCAGCGCCGCCGCCCGGCCAGCGCCTCGGTGAAGCACGACGGCAGCAAGGCGGAGGTCGAGCTGGCCAGCACCGCATCCGGCTCGGCCAAGCGATCCAGTGCGGCAAACACGCGCTTCTTGATGTCGAGATCTTCCGGCGTGTTCTCCTGGACATGGTCGGCACCGGCCAGAGCGTCTTCCAGCGTGCTGGCAACACTCATTCCGCCCGCCACCCCGGCGACGGTCCGCCCGTCCAGCAGGTCTTCGGCCGCCAGGGGTAGCAGTGCGCTGGCCGCGAATTCCATCGCCTTGGCGGCTGCGCCGGTGGCCTCGTCATAAATCCGGACGGCATGCCCAGCGCGCGCAAAGCAGATCGCCCAGGCGCGCCCGATCAAGCCGGCTCCGACAATTGCAATCGTGGCCATCGTCCTGTTCCACAGAGAGTGACGGAGACGGAGTTTGGCCCATCCGCGCGCTCAGGAACAGCGGGATTGCAAGGTCAGTTTCTAAGCCGCGTGCCCTGTGGATCGTAGGCCGGTTCGCCCAGCATCACGGCAGTCCGGTTCTCGCCGATCACGTCCACGGTCAGCGGTGCCCCGGTTCCCACCAAGACTTTGTCGACATAGGCGAGGGCGAGGCTCTGGCCTACGTGGTGCCCATAGGCGCCGGAGGTCACGAAGCCGACCAGCTTGCCGTCGCACTTGACCGGCTCGAAGCCGGAGGCGTCGGCGTCCTTGGCGTCGATGCGGAGCGTCACCAGCACGCGGTCGACGCCCTTCTCGCGCTGCCGCAAGGCGGCGTCGCGGCCGATGAAATCGCCCTTGTCGAACGCGACATGGTGGCGAAGGTTGGACATCTCCGGCGAATAGGATTGCGTGAACTCGGTCGACCAGATGCCGTAGCTCTTTTCCAACCGCAGGCTGTCGAGCGCCCGGTTGCCGATGGACTTGAGACCGAGGTCGGCGCCCGCCTCGCGCAGTGTGCCATAGAGTGCGCGCTGGTGAGTGACCCGCACGTTGATCTCGTAGCCGCACTCTCCCGTCAGCGACAGGCGCGCGACCATCGCCGACGCCATGCCGACCTCCATCTCGGCGCAGGACAGGAACGGGAAGCCGGAGTTGCTGATGTCACCTTTCACGACCCGCGACATCAGATCGCGCGACTTCGGCCCGGAAATCGCGAATCCCATCCAGTCGTCGGACAGGTTCCGGATCGTCACGCCATCCTGCGGCAGATGCTCCGTGAACCAGCGCATGTGCCAAGTCTGCAGATAGTACGAGCCGATTAGCCAGAAGCGATCCTCGGCCAGGCGGCTGACGGTAAGATCGCCCATCAGCTTACCCTTCGGGTTAAGCATCGGCGCCAAACGCACACGACCGACCTTGGGCAGCTTCGCCGCCAGCAGATGGTCGAGCCAGGCGGCGGCGCCCGGTCCCGTCACCTCGTAGCGCGCATAGATCGCACTTTCGAACATGCCGATGGCTTCGCGCGTCGCCTTCACCTCGGCGGCGACGAAGCCGTGTGCATTGGAGCGGCGCAAGGTCGGCTTCTCGACGAAGTCGCGCTGGCCGGTGACGAAATACTGCGGCGTCTCCATGCCCCAGGTCACGCCATACACTGCGCCCTCCGCCTTCAGGGCGTCATAGCAGGGCGAGGTCTTGAGCGGCCGGCCGGCCGGCAGCTCCTCGTTGGGATAGGAGATGACGAAACGGCGCGCATAGAACTGGCCGGTCATCGCCTTCAGATACGCTTCGTTCGATGCGAAGCCGCCGTAGCGCGCCACATCCATGCCGAAGATGTCCGCGCCCGGATCGCCATGGATCATCCAATTGGAGAGTGTCAGGCCGATCGCGCCGCCCTGCGAGAAGCCGCCCATGCAGCCGCACGCGACCCAGTAGTTCTTGAGGCCCGGGACCGGGCCGACCAACGGATTGCCGTCCGGCGTGAAGGTGAAGGCGCCGTTGACCCACTTGCGGATGCCGACACTCTGCAGCGCCGGAAAGCGCTCGAAGCCGATCGCGAGTTCCGGCGAGATGCGGTCGATGTCGGGCGGGAGCAGGTCCATGCCGAAATCCCAGTCGGCGCCCTCGGTCTTCCAGTGGCGCGGATCGCGCTCATAGACGCCGAGCAGCACGCCCTTGCGCTCCTGCTGCAGATAGGTGAAGCCCTCGAGGTCGGTGATGGCGGCGATCTCGCGGTCCATCGCGGCGATCTCCGGCACGTCCTCGGTGATGAGGTAATGGTGCTGCATCGGCGTGACCGGCAGGTTGATGCCGACCATGCGCCCGACCTTGCGCGCCCACAGGCCGGCGGCGTTCACCACATGCTCTGCCGTGATGGTCCCCTGCTCTGTCACCACCGACCAGCCATCCGGCAAGGGCTTCAGGTCCAGCACCCGGTTGCGCAGGATGATCTCCGCACCGCGCTTCTTGGCGGCGCCGGCATAGGCATGGGTGGTGCCGTGCGGATCCATATAGCCTTCGTGCTGGTCATAGAGCCCGCCTTGCAGGTTGGAGACGTCGACGATCGGACACAGTGCCTTGATCTCCTCCGGCGTCACCAGGCGCGTTTCCATTTCCATGGTTTCGTACATGGCACGCTCGGCCTTCAGCATCTCCCAGCGCTCGGGCGTCGCGGCCAGGCTGATGCCGCCGGTCATGTGCATGCCGACGCTCTGGCCGCTCTCCTTCTCGATCTCCTCGTAGAGGCGGATGGTGTAGCCCTGCAGCGCCGCGATGTTGGGATCGTCGTTGAGGGCGTGGAAGCCGGCGGCGGCGTGCCAGGTCGAGCCCGCCGTCAACTCCGCACGTTCGATCAGCGCGACGTCGGTCCAGCCGAACTTGCTGAGGTGATAGAGGATGCTCGATCCGACGATGCCGCCGCCGATGATGACGACGCGATAATGCGATTTCATGATGCGACCTGTTGTGTTGCGGGAAAAGTGGACGACTGGCCGAGATCGTCACTCGGCGGCTTCGCCCACTCCGAGGCCGCGCGCTGCAGCCATTGCCAGATCGCCGCGGCACTGGGCCGCTCAACATGCAGACGCCAGCCCTGCGGGATGCGCGCCAGGATGACTCGTTGGCCCGCGAACAGCATCGCGGCCGACGCGGTATCGGACCTGGTCTCGAAATCGTGCAACGCACCCAGCCGCATCAGCTCCGGCGCAGCAGGGCCGGTAATGTCGAGCAGCACAAAGCCGTCGCTGACATCGGTAACGGCGCAGCCATCCGACCAGCCGAACGTCACGCCATCCGTGTCGGCGCCGTCCACGGACACGAACAACAACCGGTCGGGGGCGAGGCGCAGGGCGTAGCGATCGCCGGCATCGCCCAAGCGCACGCCGCGCCGCTCCAGGAACGCGGCAAGGTTGCCGCTGACCAGCCACGCGGCCTGCGGAGCCAGGGCCGCAATGCTCAGTCCGTCGTGCCGGATGCCAGCGTGCGACCAGTCCGGAACCGGCGACCAGAAGAGTCCGCGATCAAGCATTGAGGCGTTCTCCCTTCGGATCGAGGAAACACGGCGATACCAGGCGCGCGCGGTAGCTTTGCCCGAGATGCTCGATCTCCACCGTCCCGCGCTCCATTCCGCCTTCGATCAGGCCGAGGGCGATGGGATGGCCGAGATGCGCGCTCTGATAGCTGCTGGTCACATAACCGAGGCTGCGCTTGCGGCCCGCAATATGCTCGATCGCGTGCGCGCCGATGGGGATCGATGCCTCACCCTCGACCAGGATGCCGACCAGCCGCTTGCGGTCCGGCTTGTTGGCGGCCGGCGTGAACAGAGAGCGGTCGCCGACATAGGCATCCTGCCGCTTGGTGCGCGGCCCCACGAAACCAAGGTCGTGGGGCATGGTCTCGCCGTCGGTGTCCTGGCCGACATAGAGGTAGCCCTTCTCCGCCCGCAGCGCGCCGAGCGCCTCGATGCCGAGCGGGATCGCGCCGGCCTCGCGCGCACGTTGCCACAGTTGGCCGCCAAGCTGCGCCGGTATCGAGATCTCGTAGCCGCGCTCGCCGGTGAAGCTCACGCGCGCCACCCGCGCGGGCCGCCCGCCGAAGCTTGCATCGCGGACACTCATGTGCGGGAACTTGGCATCGTCCAGCGCCACGCCGAGTCCCAACCCGCTGACGATGCCTTTGGCCTTCGGGCCGGAGATCGCGATGGTGGCCCAGTGCGCGGTCGCGTCGTGGACGAAGACCTGCGCGAGGTCGAAGCGGTCCTGCCGCCACGCCTCCAGCGCCGCGGCCATGCTGGCCACATGGGAGCTGGAGCAGGACACAACGAAATGCGCCGGCCCGAGGCGCAGCACCACACCGTCATCGGCGACGATGCCGGCCTCGCTCAGCGTCAGGCCGTAGCGGGCGCGCCCGACCGCGAGGCTGGACATCGGCGTGTAGTAGACAAAATTGAGCAACGCCGCCGCCTGCGGGCCGATGACGTCGATCTTGCCCAGGGAGGATGCGTCGAACACCACCGCATTGGTGCGGGCGGCGATGCACTCCGCCGCGATCGCGTCGGCATCCGCGCCGTACCAGGCCGGTCGCAGCACGCCGCCATAGTCGCGGAAATAGGCGCGCTCCCCGCGGTGGGTGTTCTCCGCAGGCAGGCGGCGGATCGGCGCCTGCAGCTCACCGCGCTCGCTGCCGGCAATGGTCGCCATCGAGACCGGCACGATGGGCGGGCGGAAGGTGGTGGTGCCGAGATCGGCGATCTTGCGCGACGTACCGGCCGCGAGCACCGCGAGGGCGTTGACGTTGGAGGTCTTGCCCTGGTCGGTGCCCATGCCGACTGTCGTGTAGCGCTTGAGATGCTCGACGGCGGAGAAGTTCTCGCGCACCGCCAGGCCGATGTCGTCGGCGGTCACGTCGTTCTGTAGGTCGACCCACACCCGCTTGCCGGGACCGGTCGCGGGCAGCGGCGTCGGCGCGGTCCATTGCCGGACCTTGGAGTCAGAGCGCGGGGCCGCCTCGGATGATCCGCCACCGGCTTCCGCCGCGTGACGCAAGATCGTATCGAGATCCCATAGCCCGGCCGCCGCACCAACGACATCGACACCTGCGACTGCGGCGCCGGGGCGATAGCTGCCGACCGCGTCGTCCCACTGTGGCCTACCCTTGGCATGGCAATAGAGATGCACGCTCGGCGTCCAACCGCCCGAGTGAGCCACCACATCTGCGGCCACACGTTGCCCATTGCTCAGCATCACCGCTTCGACCACGCGAGAGCCGACCACAGCCTCGACCATGGTGCCGGTCGACATTGCGACCCCGGCGCTGCGTGCTTCGGCTGACAGGGCAGGGTCCGCATTCCCGCGGGAATCAACCAGTTGCACGTCGCTGCCCGCATGGCGCAAGGCAATGGCGATTTCGTACGCGGAATCGTTGTTGGTAGCGACGACGACGCGTTCGCCAAGCTTGACCGCGTAGCGGCGCAGATACACGAGCGCGGCGTCGGCCAGCATCACGCCCGGCCGATCGTTGTTCGCGAACAGCAGCGGCCGTTCGATGGCGCCGGTCGCCACGATGATCCGATTGGCGCGCACCAGCCAGATGCGCTCGCCGTTGGGGCTCGTCGGCACATCCTTCTGCACGACGGTAAGGACATTGTGATCGTAGAGACCGAGTGCGGTCGACCGGCGCAGAGTCTGAACACCCGCCGCCTGCAGTGCGATTTCGTAACGGGCGACCCACTCCGCGCCAGACACACCGTCGATCACCGTCGTGCGATGGCGCAGCGAGCCGCCGAGCTCGCGCTGCTCCTCGACCAGCAGCACACGCTGGCCCTGGCGCGCGGCGGCCAACGCCGTGGCGAGGCCGGATGGTCCCGCGCCCACCACGCACACCTCCGCCTCGGCGTAGCGATGAGCTGCCGAGTCCATGCGCGTCGCCGGATCGACGCGGCCGAGGCCGGCGAGCGCGCGGATGCGATGCTCGTAGGCCGTCCAGCTCGGCCACATGAAGGTCTTGTAGTAGAAGGCGGACGGGATGAAGCGCGCCAGCCGGTCGACAAAAGCCAGCCGGTCGTTCTCCGCCGTACCGCTGGCGTGGATCGAGCGCAGCGCCATGCCGTCGGCCAGCGGCTCCAGGGTCGCGCGCGCGTTGGGGTCGTGGCGCGCGCCGTGGCGCAGGTCGAGAATCGCGTTCGGCTCCTCCGGTCCCGCCGTGTAGATGCCGCGCGGGCGGTGATACTTGAAGCTGCGACCGACGATGCCAACACCGTTGGCCAGCAAGGCGGACGCAATCGTGTCGCCGGCAAAGCCCTCATAGGCCGTGTCGTCGAAGGTGAAGCGGAGCGGCTTGTCGCGATCGATCGCGCCGCCGTGGGCGAGACGCTGCCTCATACCATCGGCTCCGATCCCGTCACCGCGTGCGTGACGGTGTCGCGGGACAGCACGATCCAGCGGCCGCAGCCGGCGCTGTGGATCCACAGTTCGTGCGCCGCGCCCTTGGCGTTTCGGCGGAAATAAAGATAGTGCGCCCAGGCCTTGTCATCGACCGTGCGGTCCGGGCGATCGATACCGGCGTCGCCGGCATAGTGGAACTCGCCTTCCGCCCGATGGCCGCACCAGGGACAGGGAAACTGCTGCATGGCTGCTCCTAGTGCGCGACGCCGGCGTGGCCCTCGTCGATCGTCGCGCCGCTGTCGAAGCGCGTGAGATCGAACGGGGCCGAGATCGGATGGTGCCGCCCGGTCGCCAGGATGTGCGCGAACAGGGTGCCGCCGGCCGGGATCGCCTTGAAGCCGCCGGTGCCCCAGCCGCAATTGAGGTACAGCGCTTCCACCGGCGACGGGCCGAGGATCGGCGAGTTGTCCGGCGAGGTGTCGACGATGCCGCCCCATTGCCGCATCAGCTTCAGCGACGCGAAGGACGGGAACATCTCGACCAGCGAGGCGACCACCGACTGGGTGACGGGGAAGTTGCCGCGCTGGGCATAGGACGGGCAGCGATCGAGGTTGCCGCCCATCACCAGCTCCCCCTTGTCGGACTGGCTGACATAGGCGCCGTGCGAGGACGAGGCCACCACCACGTCCAGGCACGGCTTCACCGGCTCGCTCACCATTGCCTGCAGCGTGTAGCTCTGCAGCGGCAGCGCGAAGCCGGCGAGGCCAGCCAGCACCGAGGAATGGCCGGCGACCGCCATGCCGAAGCGGTCGGCGACGATGCGGCCGCGCGTGGTCTCGATCGCCGTGACGCGCCCGCACGCGATCTCGAAGCCGGTGACCTCGCAGTTCTGGATGATGTGGACGCCGAGCGAATCGGCGGCGCGCGCATAGCCCCACGCCACCGCGTCGTGCCGAGCCACGCCGGCGCGGCGCTGGATCTGGCCGCCGAGCACCGGCCAGCGCACGTTGAGATCGGGTGCCAGAATCGGCGCCATGCGCAATACCTCGTCGCGGTCTATGATCTCGATGTCGACGCCGTTGATCCGCATGGCGTTGGCAGCGCGGCACATCATCTCCAGCTCGGCCTCGCTGTGCGCGACCTCGATCATGCCGCGCTGGGAAAACATGATGTTGTAGTTGAGCGCGCGCGACAGGCCTTCGTACAGGCTGACCGACAGGTCATAGAGCGCCGCGCTCTCCGGATAGAAATAGTTGGAGCGGATGATGGTCGTGTTGCGGCCGGTGTTGCCGCCGCCGATCCAGCCCTTCTCGATCACCGCCACGCGCGAGATGCCGTGGGTGTGCGCGAGATAGTAGGCAGTCGCCAGCCCGTGCCCGCCGCCGCCGATGATGACGACATCGTAGCGCGGCGCCGGGTCGCGGTCGTGCCAGGCCTTGGTCCAGCCGGTCTGGCCGCGCAGACCTTCCCGTAACACCGACCAGCCGGAATAGTGTCTCTTGACCGCGTTCATGCGTGTGGACCGCGTCCGTTCCTTGTTGTAAGTTCTTACAATAAGAAAACGGATGGCAAAATGCAATCGCGGAAGAAAGTCCCGAGGTTCAAGCGCGAGGCGCCCGAGAAGCGGCGGGCCGACCTGGTGCAGGCTGCCATCCGCTGCCTGGCCGAAGGCGGCATGGCGGCGTTCAAGATGGAACGGATCGCTGCGGAGGCCGGCGTCTCCCTCGGGCTGCTGTCGCATTACTTCAAGGGCAAGACCGAGCTGCTGGCCGAGGTCTATCGTGCTGCGCTCTATGACGACGTGAATCGCAAGATCGCGGAGCTGGACGACAAGGAAGCCGCCGGATCGCCGGCCGAACGGCTATGCCGGATCGTCGATGCCATCATCGACCCGGACTATCTGAGGCCCGCCAACCTGACGGTGTGGCTGGCGCTGTGGGGCGAAATCGTGGTCAACCCGGAACTGCGGCTCGCGCATCGCACGGCCTATCGCAGCTATCTCAAGTCACTGGCCGCCCTGATCGACGAGGTCGCACTGGTGCGGCGGCGCAACGTGACCGGAACGGAGATCGCGCGCAGCCTGCAGGCGCTGATCGACGGTCTGTTCCTGGAGCGCGCGCTCGACCGACAGGCGATCAGCCACGCGGATTTCCACCGCGCCAGCTACGAGTTCCTGGAACTGCACCTGGGCAAGCTGGCTACGTCCGCTTGACCGCCAGGGCGCGGAAGCCGCCGGCCACCAGGTCGTCGACCCAGGCATGGGCGATGCGCAGCGCGTCCTCGCGGGCGAAGGTGGTGGGGTCGAGGCACAGCTCCAGCCACAAGCCGTCCAGCATGGCGGTGAAGCCGAGCGCCGCGAGGTGGGCGTCGATCTTGAAACGACGAGCCCGCGCGATCTCGGCTACCAAACCCTCGAGGCGGCGGCGGTAATCGGCATAGATTTTCTTGTGCACCTTACGCACGCCCGGATCGCGGCGCACCAGCGACCAGAAGCTGAGCCAAATCGCCAAGAGGTCGCGGTCGAGCACCGGCGGCTTGAACGACGCCTCGATGAAGGCGCGCAGCTTCGCTTCCGCGTCGTCAGGCGCCGTATCGACCGCGGCACCCAATATCTCCGCGATTTGCGCGCCGACATGGTCGTAGGTCGCGACGATCAGATCGTCGATGCCCTTGAAATGATGCGCGACCAGGCCCGGCGAGACATTGGCCTTGGCGGCGACCGCCCGCACCGAGGTGCCGGCATGGCCGAACTCCGCCAGGCAGTGCGCCGTGGCCTCGATCAGCTTGCGCCGGCGGACATCCGGTTGATCGCGGGTGAAGCGTGGTTCCACTGCAGTCATCGCCCCTCTTGCCAACCGGCGTTTTCCTTATTATACACTTGTACAACAAGCACACAAC
>DATFDU010000437.1:0-24567 GCA_035251915.1 Dongiaceae bacterium
CAGGTCGACGCCGATCTGTTCGCAGCGCGCCTGCAGGATGTTGAGCAGCTTCTTGCGGCCGATGCCGACGAAGCCGTGGCCGGTGGTGCGCTGCCTCGTGCCCTTGAACCAGACCTCGATGTCGTCCCAGTGGTTGAAGGCGTCCTGGATCGTGTCGGCGGTCTCCGCGTCCCATTCCTTCATCGAATCCATGGTGGCGTCGGAGAACACGACGCCCCAGCCGAAGGTGTCATAGGGCCGGTTGCGCTCCACCACCCTGACGGCGTGCGCCGGGTGGAGCTTCTTCATCAGAAGCCCGAAATAAAGACCCGCCGGTCCGCCGCCGATGCAGACGATGCGCATGACCTGATCCTCCGTTCGGGATCGCTCGTTTACGCAAACAACTTCAAGGCTAAAAGTTTCACACTTAAAATATATTGCCGGCGCTCAGCCGTCAAGCAGGGCGCTCACCAGCGGTGACGTCGCATCGGCCAATTCTTCAATAACATCAAAGTGATGGCGCCCTTCGGCCTCGTGTTTCGCCATGCGGCCGCCGGCCCCGGTCCAGATGTTGGCGAGCAGCGCATTCTGGCGCAGGAACTCCGGCCGCTCCGCGCTACCGACCCAGCAGGTCACGCGCGCGCCGGGCTGCGGCAGCAGCAGGGCGGGGCTTTCGCGTGCCGCCTCGGTCGCATCCAGGCGCAGGGTGTTGTTCATGGTGGTCTTCAGGAACGGTCGCAGATCATGCAGGCCGCTGATCGAGACCGTATGAGCGAGACGCTCGCGTACGGCAGCGGGCAGGGGAGAGTCGGCGCAGTTGAGGCGCGAGACCAGATGACCGCCGGCGGAGTGGCCGGCGAGCCTGATGGGGCCCGTGGTGCGGGCGGCGATGGTGGCCACAGCACGACCGACCTGGGCGACGATGTCGGCGATCCGCGCCTCCGGACACAAGGTGTAGCTGGGCAGCGCGACCGCCCAGCCGCGCGTGAGAGCGCCCGCCGCGAGGTGCGACCAGCTCGATTTGTCGAACCGCATCCAGTAGCCGCCATGGACGAAGACGAAGAGCCCGGCTGGTTCCCGTCCGGGCATGAACAGGTCGAAGCGTTCGCGCGGATGCGAGCCGTAGGGCTGGTCGAGCTCGGCGCGCCCGTCCCGTGACATCTCGTTGCGGAAGGCCTCGGCATTGGCCGCCCATTTCGCGGGATAGGCGTCGCCGCCGGGGATATAGGCGCCGTTGGTATAAGCATCGTCCCAGTAAGCAACGTCGTTGTCTGCCAAGGAGCGGCTCCTATTCGGCGTCCAGTCTTTCCAGATGCTGCTTGAGCGCGCCGAGGCCGCTCAGCAGGTCCTGCTTCGCTGTCCCATTGAGGTCGGCCAGCAGCGACTTGATCCACGCCTCATGCTCCGCCGCCATCGCGAGAAAGCGTTCGCGTCCTTGCTGGGTCAAATGCAGCAGGGTCGTGCGCCGATCCTCCGGGTGCGCTTCGCGCTGCACCAGCCCGTCCTCGACCAGCTTGTCCACCAGGCTGGTGGTGGCGCCGTTCGACACCATCATGCGTCGCGACACCTCGCTCATGGTGAGGCCGCCGCCGACGCGCTCGAGCTGCGCCATCAGGTCGAACCGCGCGAGCGAGATGCCGAACTCGCCCATGATGCGGCTCTGCATGATCGACTCGATGTGGCTCGAGCAATAGAGCAGGCGCAGCCACAGGCGGATGTCCTCGTGACCGTTCCGGGCAGTGGCGCGCGGTTTCGCGCCGGCGTGGGCTGCGCGCTTCTTCTTGCGAGTCTTTATGATTCTTTGCGCCATGGCGGCCGCGATTGTCAGCAGGTTATGCGAAGAATGTTTAACATTAAAAGTTTCACGTTGAAAGCAGTTCCGATCGGAATTATCACTAGGATGCTGCCTTGATCGGGAGGACATGGCGATGCTCGGACCGTCAGCGCACGTCGATACTTTCGCGCGGGACAACTTGCCGCCGCCGGACCTGCAGCCGGACTACCTGCTGGATTCCTTCCAATATCCCGAGCGGCTGAATGCGGCAGTCGAGCTGACCGACCGCATGGTGGAGCGCGGCTTCGGCGACCATGTGGCGCTGATCGGCAATGGCCGCCGGCGCACCTACAAAGAGCTGGCGGACTGGAGCAACCGTGTCGCCCATGCGCTGGTCGAAAACTACGGCGTGAAGCCCGGCAACCGCGTGCTGGTCCGCTCGGCCAACAATCCGGCAATGGTGGCCTGCTGGCTGGCCGCCACCAAGGCCGGCGCCGTCGTCGTCAACACCATGCCGATGCTGCGGCCAGGCGAGCTGAGCCAGATCGTCAACCAGGCTCAGATCCAGTTCGCCTTGTGCGACACGCGCATCATGGACGACCTCGTCACCTGCGCCAATGGCAACCAGTATCTGAAAAAGGTGATCGGCTTCGACGGTACCGCCAACCACGATTCGGAAATGGACCGGATCGCGCTCGACAAGGACGTGCGCTTCCAGGCGGTTGACACCGGCCGAGATGACGTCGCCCTGCTAGCGTTTACGTCGGGCACCACGGGCAAGCCCAAGGCGACCATGCATTTCCACCGCGATCTGCTGATCATCGCCGACGGCTATGCCAAGGAAGTGCTGGGGGTGACACCGGACGACATCTTCGTCGGGTCGCCGCCGTTGGCTTTCACCTTCGGCCTCGGCGGGCTCGCGATCTTCCCGTTGCGCTTCGGCGCGACGGCAACATTGCTGGAGACCGCATCGCCGCCCAACATGCTGAAGATCATCGAAACCTACAAGGCGACCATCTGCTTCACCGCGCCGACCGCCTATCTCGCGATGCTGAAAGCGGCGGACGAAGGCGCGGACATTTCGAGCCTGCGGATCGCGGTCTCGGCCGGCGAGACCCTGCCGGCGCCTGTGTACGAGCGGTGGATCGCGAAGACCGGCAAGCCGATCCTGGACGGCATCGGTTCGACCGAGCTGCTGCACATTTTCATCACCAACCGCCAGCGCGACATGCGGCCGGCGGCGACCGGCCGGCCGGTTGGCGGCTACGAGGCCAAGGTCGTCGATGCCGACATGAATGAAGTGCCGCGCGGCACCATCGGCAAGCTGGCGGTGCGTGGTCCCACCGGCTGCCGCTATCTCGCCGACGATCGGCAGAAGAACTACGTGAAGGACGGTTGGAACCTGACCGGCGACAGCTTCACCCAGGACGAGGACGGCGTCTTCCATTTCGCGGCGCGCTCGGACGACATGATCATCTCCTCCGGCTACAACATCGCGGGACCGGAGGTCGAGGCGGCGCTGCTGTCCCATCCCGACGTTGCCGAATGCGGCGTGATCGGCGTGCCAGACCCGGAGCGCGGCCAGATCGTGGAGGCGCATGTGGTGCTGGCAGCCGGCGCCGAGGCGGATGCGCTGACGGTCAAGCGGCTGCAGGATCACGTGAAGCAGGTGATCGCGCCGTACAAGTATCCACGCTCGGTGAAGTTCGTCGCGTCGCTGCCCAAGACGCAGACCGGCAAGCTGCAGCGCTTCCGGCTGCGTGAGCAGCATTAATCGCCGACGATCGCCTCGGCCTCGATCTCGACCTCGTAGTCGCCGATCAGGTTGCCGACCTCGATCAGGGTGTTGGCCGGCATGATCTCGCCGAACACGCGGCCATGGGCCCGTGACACGGGTTCCCACTTGGACCCGTCGCGCAGATAAATGCGCGTGCGCACCACGTCTTCCATCGATCCGCCGAGCGCGCCGATCGCGGCCGCGATCTTGTCCAGGATGTAGGTGGCCTGCGCACCGGCGTCGCCCGGCGCCACGCAGCGGTTGGCCCCGTGAGTCGCCGTCGTGCCCGAGACCAGGATGCGGTCCTTGATGCGGACCGCGCGGCTGTAGCCGGCGATCGGCTCCCACACGCTGCCCGACGAGACGCGCCGGCGGCGCGGGCGCTTCTGCATAGGCGTCGCCGTGAAGACATTGGGAACCGCACTGAGATGATGGCTGAGGTCGCCGGAGGCGGTGAGGTAGGGCGGCCTGCGGTATTCGTCGCCGCAATCGCCGGGAATGGGCGTGGTGCCGGCGAAACTGCGCTGCAGCAGCGCGCGGTCCTCGTCATCCAGCACGAAGCCGAAGATCTTGAGATTGTCGCCGCGATGCTCGCTCTCGCCGAGACGCGCGCCGATGATGCCTGCCGCGACGGCAGGATGGTCGAGCACCCAGCGGGTGGCGACGTTGGAGATCGAAACCCTGTGCTTGCGCGCAATCGTATCGGCAGCAGCGAGCACGCCCTGGAACGCGCTCCATCCGCCGGCGGCGTCGATGAAGCGCTTGTATTTCGAGCGGCTCCAATCGGGGATGGTGGTGGGCTCCGGCTTGCCCAGCCATTTTTCCGACAGGAAGCCGCCGCACAACGTGCCGTAGGCCAGCAGCTTCACGCCCTTGGCCTTGCACAGCTCGGACAGCGCGCCGGCGGCGCGGCGGTCGACCAGCGAGAAGCTGACCTGGTTGCTGACGATAGGGATGCCGTCGGCCAGTGCCAACGCCAGATGCGCGGCGTCGAAATTGGTGACCCCGATGGCGCCGATCAGTCCTTCCGTGCGCAGCTTGGCTATCTCGTGCAGCGCGTCAAGCCAAGCCGGATGCTCGAAGGTCCACCAATGGAACTGCAGCAGATCGACCTTGGCGACTCCTAGCCGCTCCAGCCGCGCGGCGACGCCATTGCGCACCACGTCAGGAGCCATCGGGCCTGGTTCCGGGCACCACTTGGTGAAGGCGACCGGGCGCTGGGTGGCGTAACGCTTCAGCAACTGGCCGGTGATCAGTTCCGCGCTGCCATAATGATCTGCCATGTCGAAGGTGTCGAAGCCGGCCTTGGCATAGTCATCAAGGGCATCGGCCGCGCGCTCAGGGTCCAGGGTCTGGCCAGTCTTCTCCATGTCCGCGACCTGCCACAGGCCGCACACCAGGCGGCTGATCGTGAGGCCGTCGTGCAGGCGGGTCCGTTCAGGTCTTTCGGGCATTCGCGATCTCTCGGCTGGAGGCAGATGATATGGTCACATGGCGCGAGACGATGCGCACTTCGCCCAGCAGGCCGTGCTGACTGACCAGCGGCTCGCAGTATCGCGCGTGCAGGTCATGCTGCTTGGCACCCTTGGTGGCGACAGACTTCACGGCTGTTCTACCGCGAACACGTGCTCGGTGAAATGGCCGGACAGCAGCGCCAGTTCGGGGCCAAGCACTCTGTCGGCATCGACCGGAGGCACGATCGAGCGCACCTCGTCGAGAAAACGGGATAGCGGCTGCGGCGCATTTCGGCCGGTGACGTGCAGGGCCTGCGATGCCAGCACGGCAAGCATGGCCAGAACGGCATCCAGGCAGCGCCCAGCCTGGTCACTCTTTGCCCAGGCAAGGAAGACGGTGGCGGACACATCATCTTGTCCGCTGCCCGCCGTTTCGGTGCCTGGAATGAAGGTCCGCTGTGCGGCCCCCCTCGCTTGTTCGACATAGCCCGTCATCGCCATCGGGATGTATCCGACGCTGCCATGGCCATCGCTGTCTGAGGGATTGCGATTGACCATGAGAAGGTCGGGCAGGTGGGAAGCACGCGCGTCCAGCAGTCTTGCACCGTGGCGATGGCACAGCAGGCAGAGGTCGGCCCAGATCGCGGCCAGGTCGTCAAGGGCCGGCGCCGCCATGGCGTTATGGAATCCGCCCGTGCTGATGCAGCGGCCGAGCGGATGCATCTGGTCGGGCGGCAGATAGACCGGATTGTCCGAAACCGACTGCAGTGACACCGTTGCCGCACGTTCGGCGCTCGCCAGGGCACGATGGGCATGGCCCAGCACGCGCGGCACAATGCGATAGCTGACTGGCGCCTGATAGTTTCGTCGTCCTCGGCCATCGCCCGACAAGAGCCGGCGCAGGTTCCGCAGGGCGGTGGCTTCGTGCTCGTCTCCCCAAAGGCGCTCGAGTGCTTCGTCGAAATGTTCGACCGGCGCCTGGAACGCCTCGATCGACAGCGCAAAGACCTGCTCCAGCAATGCCACGCGGCGGCGGGCGGATATGGCAGAATCCGCCAGCATGGCGGCCGCACAAGGGGAACCGTTGATCAGCGATCCCCGCTCCTTGACGTCCAGGTCGAAGCCCCGGCTGAGTTCCGCGAACAGCGGATAGAGCGCGAGGATTTCGCCCGCGCCGCCTTGCCCGGATCCGGGCACGGCTGGCAACGCAGGACGGTCAAGCATGGCCGCGACCGCTGCCGCGATGCGCGGACTGGTCGCGGCATGGCCTTCCACGAAATTTGCGAGGCGGGCCAGGATGATAGCACGCACGATCCGGTTCGGCAGGGGATCGCCGAACGAGGTCGCCGCGGCGAACGGTTTCAGCCTGGCGTGCAGTTGTCGCGCCGAAGCGTCGAGGCGGTGCGAGGCGAGTTCTCCCATCGCGGTTGTCACGCCATAGACTGCGTTATCCGGATTGCCGTCGATGAGCTTCAGGAAGCTCTCCCGGCAGGCCGCGATGCGGCGCAGCGCCGTCTCCGACAGCCGGACGTTCTCACCCAGCCAGGCAACCCGGTGGACAGTGTCGAGATCGATATCGGTTCGCCACGTCAGGACGACTGTCATGGAGCCTCGCTTCCAACACCAGGTTATCTCTACTACTTTGGTCGCGCGTTCGACGCCAGTGCACAGCTGAGGTCAAATCATTTGGGCAAACAGCAAAGGACCGCTCATGCTGCTGGAACTCAATTCCCGCGCCGACATCACGCTCGATCTCTATGAACAGGTGGCGTGGCGTGCACACGGGGTACGGTTCGGGCCTTCCGCCGTCCAGCGAATGGCGGAGTGCCGCAACGAGTTTCTCAATCTGCTCGACAACGACCCCTCGGTCACGATCTACGGCGTGACGACCGGGTATGGCCACCACGCGAATCGCCGGCTCGAAGGCGAAGCGCGTCGCATCCATGCTCGCATGCCGCCCAGAGCGTGCGTGGCCGCGTTTGGCCGGCCTGTCCCGGAACGGGTGGCGCGGGGAATCGTCCTCGCACGGCTGGCGAACTTTGTCGAGGGTCATGCCGCCGTGACGCCGGCGCTCGCAGGCGAAGTGGCCGCGTTGCTGAGCCGCGGTTCGCTTCCGGAGCTGCCGCTGTCCGGGCAAGGCGGCGCGGGTGAGATCCTGTGGGCCGGGCCCTTGTTCGCAGAGCTTGCGGAGGGCTTTGCACTTGGCGAAAAGGACGCTCTATCGCTGGTCAACGGATCGCCTGCAGCGAGCGCGCTGATTGCGGATGCGGCGCTGGCCATGCGCCGCCGCCTGGACCTGGTGGAGCGAGTCTTTGCGCTGTCGGTTGAAGCCATCAAGGCGCCGCTGGAAGCCTATGATGCCGTGTTCGAGTCCTTGTGGGGCGATCCCTACGAGGCCGATGCGCTGCGCCGGCTGCGCCTTCTGCTGAGGGATGGCGGCAGCGAACGGCGGAGCTATCAGGCGCCGGTCAGCTATCGGATCCTTCCCCGGGTGATCGGCCAGTTTCGACGCGTGATCGCGCAGGCTGAGGAGATCGCGGAGAGCTCACTGCAGTCGGTGACCGACAATCCCTTGTTTCTAAGGCCCAGCGCAGAGCATCCCCTTGGTCGTGTCTGCAGCAATGGGGGCTATCACAATGCGCGCGCTTATCCGGCACTGGACAATCTCGCGGCCGCCTGCGTCGATCTCTGCATCCTGGCGGAGCGCCACACGACGAAGCTGCTCGATGGCCGCTACTCGCTTCTGCCGGATCAGCTTCAGCATGGTGACGGCCATATCGCCATCCTAGGGTTCGTGCAGGTCGGCTATGCGGAAGAGGCCCGACGCCTTGCACAGCGCACGTTCCTGCCAGGCAGCGAGGCGGGTGGCTTTGGCCAGAATGATGTCGGGGCTCTGACCGGCCTGGCTTGGCAGTCGCAGGAAGAGGTCGGCCGATGCCTGGACGCCGCACTGGCAATGCTGGCGGCGATCGGCTCGCAGGCTCTGTTCGTCACGGAGCGCGAGGCGCCGCCGGAGTTGGCCGCAACGCTCGCCACGATCCGGGAGCAATTCCCGCCGGTGACGCGGTCTCAGACGTTCGCCGCGCAACTCGCGGCGCTGATGATGCGATTTCGCGCCGGCATCTATGATGTTCCGGAGAGTCCCTAGCCGCGGATCAAGCATTCGGTGGATGGTCGGCCTTTGAGGTTCAACAGCCGACGTGTGTCTCTCACTACCATTAACCTAGATTGGTTGCGCCGAGTATCGGAGTGTGCAGGGACCAGTTCGCCCTTTGACCCCAATTGGTCGAATGGGCGCATATCAGGCTGACACACCATTGGTGCATGAGGTACAGTCTCAAAAAAAGAACGGGACTGGCGCAAAATGCGCTTAACCCATGGTCGGGAGGAGTCGCGTGCGGGGGGACACGGCGCGGAGAAATCAGGAGACATCGGGCGACCCCGAGTTTGGGCCCTGGCTTGCGCAGGCGTCTATCCTGGTGATCGACGACGAGCCTGGCATGCGCAACTTCCTGGTGCGCACGCTGGGGCCGCGTTGCAAGCGCATCGAAGAAGCCGTCGACACCGAGGACGCGTCCCGCAAACTTGACGCCGACTATTATGACGTCGTCATCCTCGACAATATCATGCCCGGACGAAGCGGGGTCGACTGGTTGACGGAGCAGCGCAAGGTCGGGTTCTTCGCCGACGCCATCCTCATCACGGCCTACGCCGATCTGGAGACCGCCATCCGCGCGCTGCGGGCTGGCGCAGTGGACTTCGTGCTGAAGCCGTTCCGCTCGAATCAGATCCTCAATGCCGTGGCGCGCTGTCTCGACCGGATCAGGCTGCAGCGCGAGAACTACGTGCTACGCTACGAGCTTCGAGCGACTTCGGATCACATTCACCTGCGCGATCGCCTGATCGGAGAGTCCGCTGCGATCCGGCGCGTCCGCGACACGATTGCCCGCGTTGCGCCCCTGCCGACGTCGGTATTGCTGACAGGCGAGTCCGGCACGGGGAAGGAGGTTGCGGCACGCTCGCTCCACGAGCTTTCGGACCGAGCCGACAAGCCGTTCGTACCGGTGAATTGCTCTGCTATTCCGCCTGACATGGTTGAGACGGAACTGTTCGGGCATCTGGAAGGCGCCTTCACCGGAGCGAAGTCAGGCCGGGAAGGCCTTTTCACCCACGCACAAGGCGGAACGTTGTTTCTCGACGAGATCGGCGAATTGCCGCTGGCCATGCAGGCCAAGCTGCTGCGGGTTCTGGAGGACAAACGCGTGCGTCCCGTGGGTTCCGAGCGTGAGGTGCCGGTCGACCTGCGGTTCATTTTTGCGACCAATGCCGAGCTTGAGAAGGAAGTGGAGAAAGGACATTTCCGGGCCGACCTGTTCTTCCGGATCAACGTGATGCGCCTTCATCTGCCGCTCCTCACGGAACGAGAAAACGATGTGCAAGATCTTGCCACGCTGTTCATGAAGAGACTCTCGCAGCAATTGGGCATGCCGCCGGTTCCCATCGGCGATTCCGTCAGGGCGGCGCTCGCGCGCTATGACTGGCCGGGCAATGTGCGGGAATTGAGGAACCTGATCGAGCGGACGCTCATATTGGGCGCGTTTCCGGACGACTTTGGGGGCCTTGCGATCGATCACGCCGAGACCACGACGGACAGTCTCGCCGAGGTGGAGCGCAAGCATATCCTGGCCGTTCTGAAGGAAACCGGCGGGAACCGCGATGAAGCCGCGCGCAGGCTCGGCATTTCCCGCAAGACGATCGACCGCAAGCGCGCACTGTGGAATGGCTAGGACGGCGGCAGGATTCCTGGTTCAGGGGCGATCTGTCCGCTTCAGGCTCCTCGCCATCGCCTTGCTGCCGGCGCTGGTGATCGTCCCGCTTCTTCTTGGGATCGCGATCGTCCAGTGGAACTCCAAGTTCAACGCGATGCTGGTGACGAAGGTCAATGGCGATCTGACGATAGCCCACCAGTATCTGGATCGGATCCTTGAATACACCGGCGAACACACCCGGCTGCTCAGCCTTTCGGCGGAATTCCGGGATGTCGTTGAAACGGGAAAATACGCGGATCTTGTCGGCGTCCTCGACCGAAATCGCGAAACGCTGGGCCTCGACTTTCTCTATGTCTTGGATGCCGAAGGCACGCTCGTTTCGTCGACGCCTCGATTTGAATCGGCTTCCATCAGGACGGACTGGCCCGTCGTCCGAGAAGCATTGAAGGGCTCACCCTCGACGCAGATCGATATCTTCATCAATGACGAGCTGCGCGCCATCGCGATCGATCTTGCGGCAAGAGCGCGGCTCGAGCTGGTTCCGACGCCGAATGCAGTTCCGACGGATCGTGTCACGGAAACGCGCGGGATGGTGGTTCATGCCGCAAGTCCGGTTGTCCTGAAAGACGGCCGGCGCGGCGCGCTGGTCGGCGGCATGCTGCTGAACCAGAACCTTCTGTTCATCGATACCATCAATGATCTGGTTTATCGGCCAGCGAGCCTGCCCGAGGGCAGCCAGGGGACGGCAACCCTGTTCCTGGACGACGTGCGGATCACCACCAACGTGCGTCTGTTCGAGGGGCGGCGGGCGCTCGGTACGCGCGTGTCCAGTGTGGTACGCTCCGCCGTGCTGGATCGTGGCGAGACCTGGCTGGACAGCGCCTTCGTCGTCAACGACTGGTACATCTCTGCATACGAGCCGATCCTCGACAGCTACGGCAAGCGCGTCGGGATGCTCTATGTCGGATTTCTCGAAGCGCCGTTCACGCAAGCCAAATACACCACGCTTCTGGCCATCCTGGTTGCGTTCGTGGCCATTACGGTCGTCAGCGTCCCGATCTTCCTCCGCTGGGCTCGCGCCATTTTCCGGCCGCTCGAGCGAATGACGGATACGATCTCGAAGGTCGAGAGCGGAGACCTCGGAGCCCGCACCGATCTCCCTGCCGCCCATGACGAGATCGGGCTTGTTGCGTCACATCTCGACAAGCTGCTGGGTCAGCTCCAGGAGCGGGATCGCCAGCTGCGGGAATGGAACGAAGAGCTCAATGCGCGCGTCGACGAACGCACGCGGGAGCTTCAGCTTGCGAACCGGCAGCTTGAGGCCACGACCAAGCAGCTGATCGTTTCCGAGAAGCTGGCCGCGATCGGCGAGATCACGGCGGGTGTCGCGCACGAGATCAACAATCCAGTCGCCGTCATGCAAGGCAACCTGGATGTCATTCGCAGCCTGATCGGCGATCAGGTGAATGTCGCGAAAACGGAGTTCCGCCTGCTCGATGAGCAGATTCACCGTATCAACCAGATTGTGAGCAAGCTGCTGCAGTTCGCCAAGCCGGAAGAGTATGCCGGCTATGTCGAGCGCCATGCACCCGCCGACGTGATTTCGGATTCCCTGCCGCTCGTGCGGCATCTGCTCAACAAGGCGCATATCAGGATCGTCAGGGACGATCACGCGACCCGGCTGGTGCTCATGAACCGGACCGAGCTGCAGCAGGTGCTGGTCAATATCATCGTCAACGCCATCCATGCGATGCCGGACGGCGGCATTCTCGCATTGCGCACGTTCGATTCCGGTTTGGACGGGAGACCCGGCCTGACCATCGAGGTCGCCGACTCCGGCGTCGGCATGACTTCGGAGATTATTCAGAAGATCTTCGATCCGTTCTTCACGACCAAGCGGCGTGAAGGAACCGGGCTGGGGCTTTCCATCAGCCAGACGCTGGTGACGCGGCAGGGCGGGAAGATCTCGGCCACCAGCGAGCCGGGAAAGGGAACCACCTTCACGATCTGGCTGCCGGAAGCAGCTTAGCTGCCAGACAATCTGTCTCGCGATTCTGGACATCATGTCCACTTCGCCTCGCGCGGTCGATCTAACCTATTGAAGTTGCTTGCGGCCATTCCTGGCATAAGACTTGCTGTCCTTTTGACGTAGTTGTCAGGGGGCGTCGCATGTCGTCACAAGAACGGCCAACAAGGTCGGACGAGATGGCTCGCAAATATCGTGCTTCGTAGCGACCCGTTCCGCATGGGCGGGCCGCTGCGGATTTGCACGGCGAAACAAGATACGAGTATTCCGCTTCGCGCCTCCCCGCTGCGCCAGGGTTCATCAACCTCTTCGGATGGATGGGGAGACGTTCGTAAATGGCATGCGATACTGTAGACACGTTTCCGCAACTGCTGCTTCGCCATGCGAAGGAACGCGGAGGCCGACCGGCGATCCGCGAGAAACGGCGCGGCATCTGGCATACCCTGACATGGCGGGATCTCGCCGATGAGGCCGAGGCATTGGCATGCGCACTCTCGGCGCGCGGGGTTCAGCGTGGCGCACGCGTGGCGGTATTGGGCGACAATCGGCCGCGACTCTATACCGCAATATGTGCGGCGCATTGGCTCGGCGCCATTGTCGTGCCGCTCTACCAGGACGCTGCCGCCGCCGAGCTGACCTTGCCGCTCCAGAGCGCGGAGGTCACGCACGTTTTCGCGGAGAATCAGGAGCAGGTCGACAAGCTGCTCGAGATACTGCCTTTGTGTCCAAGCGTCCGCTGTATCGTCTATGACAAGGATCGCGGCATGCGGCACTACCAGCAGCCGCAACTTGTCAGCTATGCGGCATTCCTGGCGCAAGGACACGCGCTGAAGGGTTCCCGGAGCGATGTCCTGCGAGCCGAGGCCGGGCGCGCAGCCGGCCAAGACGCGGCCTTTCTGTTCTTCACATCGGGCACGACGGGCGAGGCCAAAGGCGTCGTCGCCACTCATGCGGCGCTGATCGATCGCGCCCGCGTGGCGGCGGAAATCGATGGTCTGACGGACGTGGACGTCACCATAGCCTACCTCCCGCCAGGATGGATCGGCCAGAATGTCTGCGGCTATGTGCAGCCCATGGTGGTCGGCCACTGCGTCTGCTGTCCCGAGTCTTCGGAGACCCTGATCGCCGATATGCGCGAGATCGGACCGACCTGCTTCCTGGCGACGCCGCGGGTGCTCGAAGCGCTGCTCACTCAGGTCTCGATGCGCCTGGACGATGCAGGCGACTTCAATCGCGCGTTGTACCGGCGCTCCATCGCAGTGGCCCAGCGGGTCGGTGCGCGCATCCTGGCTCGCGGCGCCGTGTCTATGCTCGATCGCCTGGCGTACTTGGCTTACGACCTCCTGATCTATGGACCGCTGCGGGACGTGCTGGGGCTGAGCAAGGTGCGGGTCGCGTACGCCGCCGGCGACGCGCTCGCGCCCGACCTGCTGATGTTCTTCCGGTCTCTCGGCATCAATCTCAAGCAGCTCTATGGCTCGACCGAAACGGGTTTCTTCGTCGCAATGCCGCGCGACGGGCGAGTCAAGCCGGACACCGTCGGCCAGGCAGCCGAGGGTGTCGAGCTCAAGTTCACGGCAGAACGTGAGATCCTGGTTCGCTCGCCGGGCCTGTTTGCTGCGTACCATCGCGACGCGGAAAGGACGGCCGAGGCCAAGAGTGCCGATGGCTGGTTCAATACCGGCGACATCGGTTACGTCGACGAGGACGGTCATCTTCGAATCGTCGATCGCGCCGTGCATGTGGGAGCATTGAGCGACGGCACGCCCTACGCGCCCAAGGTGCTCGAGAACAAGCTCAAGTTCGTTCCCTACATCAAGGAAGCGGTGGCGTTCGGCCATGGGCGCGACATGGTCTGCATGCTGATCGACATCGACGCTGCGGCGGTCAGCCGCTGGGCCGACAAGCGGGGGATCACCTATACCGGCCACGCGGACCTGGCGTCGCGCGACGAAGTGTACGAGCTGATCGCCGGATGCATTGCGACGGTCAACCGCGAGCTGGCATTGGATCCTGTTCTGGCGAGGTGCCAGCTGCGCCGGTTTTCGATCCTGCACAAAGAATTGAGCGCCGATGATGGCTTGCTGACCCGCACCGGCAAGCTGCGTCGTGGCGCTATTGCCGAACGGTACGGTGAGCTTGTGGATGCGATGTACGCGGGACACTCGGACTCGGCCGGGGTGGATGGGTCGCCCAGGCGGAAGATCCGCGATGCACAGACCGTAGCGCCGGCCGGCAGCCGGAGAGCCGCTTGAACATGATAGCCCCTGTCCAGACGCCCCGGCGTGCCTTCGCCATCGGCGCGCCCATCCTCCAGCTCGACTCGATCTCGCTTCGATTCGGCGGGGTCCAGGCGCTGACCAACGTGTCCTTCAATGTGCTCGAGCACGAAGTGCGCGCCATCATCGGTCCGAACGGCGCCGGCAAGAGCTCGATGCTCAACGTCATAAACGGCGTCTACGTGCCGCAGGAAGGCGCCATTTCCTTCGGCGGCGAGCAGCTGAAGGGAATGACCCCGACGCGCGCCGCTCATCTCGGTATCGCGCGGACGTTCCAGAACATCGCGTTGTTCCGGGGCATGTCGGTGCTGGACAACATCATGGCCGGCCGCACGCTGCGAAGCCGCGCCAGCTTCCTGGAGGTCGCGCTGCAGCTGCCGCGCGCCCGTCGCGAGGAGACGGAGAACCGCGAAGCCGCCGAGGAGATCATCGAGTTCCTCGAGATTGAGCATATCCGCAAGACCCCGGTGGCCCGCCTGCCGTATGGCCTGCAGAAGCGCGTGGAGCTGGGCCGTGCGCTCGCGGCCGAGCCGAAGGTCCTGCTGCTGGACGAGCCGATGGCCGGCATGAACATCGAGGAGAAGCAGGACATGTGCCGCTTCATCCTCGACGTGAACGACCACTACGGCACCACCGTGGTTCTGATCGAGCATGACATGGGGGTCGTGATGGACCTCTCCGACCGGGTCGTCGTGCTCGACTACGGCAAGAAGATTGGCGACGGCACACCGGACGAGGTGCGCTCCAACCAGAGAGTGATCGACGCCTATCTCGGCGTCGCGCATTGAGGAACAGCCATGCTTGACCTTCTTTTCTTCATCGAGGTTCTGGTGGGCGGCCTGCTGGCGGGGATCATGTATTCGCTGGTCGCGCTGGGTTTCGTGCTCATCTACAAGGCCTCCGGCGTGTTCAACTTCGCCCAGGGCGCGATGGTGTTCTTCGCGGTCCTGTCCTTCGTCGGCTTCATGGAGCTCGGCCTGCCGTTCTGGGCGGCGCTGCCGGTGACCGTTGGGCTGATGGTGCTGGTCGGCATGGCCACCGAGCGGTTCGTGCTGCGGCCATTGGTGAACCAGAACGAGAACACCTTGCTGATGGCGACGATCGGCCTCGCCTTCGTCATAGAGGGCACCGCGCAGGCGGCCTGGGGCGTCGAGGTGCGGCGCCTCGATCTCGGCGTGCGGGACGAGCCGATCGGTTGGCTCATGGACGAAGTCGGGATTCTCATCAGCCAGCTCGACATCGCGGCCGGCGTGGTCGCCGGAATCATGGTCGCGGCGCTGGCGCTGCTGTTTTCGCGGACCAAGGTGGGGCGCGGGTTGCGGGCGGTCGCCGACGACCACGCCGCCGCGCTGTCGATCGGCATCCCGCTGAAGCACATCTGGATGCTGGTCTGGGCGACCGCCGGAATCGTCGCACTGGTGGCAGGCATGCTGTGGGGCGCCCGCAGCGGCGTGCAGTTCGCGCTGATCGGCGTCGCGCTGAAGGCGCTGCCCGTGCTGATCATCGGCGGCTTTACCTCGGTGCCCGGCGTGATCGTCGCCGGCCTGATCGTCGGTGCGATCGAAAAGACCACCGAGGTCTACATCGGGCCCTACTTCGGTGGCGGCATCGAGGGATGGTCCCCTTACATGCTTGCCGTCCTCTTCCTGATGTATCGGGCGGAAGGACTGTTCGGCGAGAAGATCATCAGGCGTGTCTGACATTCGGGGCAATTGGAGTTCCGCACCATGTTCTATCGAGAGGCCGGCCAGTTCCGTACCAGCTACGCGCAGGACGCGCAGATCCTTCCGCTGCGGCAGGATCGCTGGGGCATGGCCGCCTTGCTGCTCGCGGCCTTCGTGATCGTGCCCTACGTTGCCAACGACTACTGGCTGAGCGCGATCCTGATTCCCTGGCTTATCCTCTCGCTCGTCGCGCTCGGCCAGAACATCCTGATGGGCTACGCCGGCCAGCTGTCGCTGGGCTCCGCGGGTTTCATGGCCGCGGGCGCGTTCGCCTGCTACAATCTGATCCTGCGGGTCGACGGGATTCCTTTCATCGTGGCGGTCCTGCTGTCGGGCGTCTGCGCCGCCCTGATCGGCATCGTCTTCGGCCTGCCGAGCCTGCGCATCCGCGGCCTCTATCTCGCCGTCGCGACCCTCGCATCGCAGTTCTTCATCGTCTGGGCGCTGGACAAGTTCGGCTGGTTCAAGAACTACGACCCCTCGGGCGTGATCACCGCGCAGCAGATCGTGATATTCGGCCACCCCTTCACCTCTCCGCAGGAAAAGTACTGGGTGGTGCTGGTGATCGTCGCGGTGCTCGCGCTGGCGGCCAAGAACATGGCGCGCGGCAGCACCGGGCGCGCCTGGATGGCGGTGCGCGACATGGACGTCGCGGCCGAGGTAATGGGCCTGTCGTTGTTGCGCACCAAGCTGCTCGCCTTTGCGATCAGCTCGTTCTACTGCGGCGTCGGCGGCGCACTGTTCGCGTTCGCCTATCTCCAGACGGTGGAACCGTCAGCTTTCAACATCGACCTGTCGTTTCGGATCCTGTTCATGATCATCATCGGCGGGATCGGCACCATCGTCGGTTCCTTCCTTGGGGCCGGTTTCATCCTGCTGATGCCGGTCTTCCTGAACGTGCTCTTCCATGGCGTGTTCGGCCAGGCGGTCGATGCCACCATCATCTCGGCGTTCGAGCAGGTCATCTTCGGCGCCATGATCATCATGTTTCTGATCTTCGAGCCGCTCGGCCTGGCACGGCTCTGGCAGCTGACGAAGGAACGGCTGCGGCTGTGGCCGTTCGGCAACTGAGGGTTCGTAGCACAAGTGAAGCGTTCAAAACGGGAGGAGGCCCCAACATGAGCATCGGAAAAAGTGTACGGGGAATGCTGTGCGGGCTGGCAGCCGCCAGTTCCCTGGTCGCGGCTGAAGCCGCGATGTCAACCGCGCTGGCCGACGAACAGTATTTCGGGATTCCGAGCAGCCGCGTCGGGCCCTATTCCGCGATGGGCACCGGCTACTACGGCGGCATCATCGACTACCTCAACTACGTCAACATGAAGCAGGGCGGCGTCAATGGCGTGCAGTTGACATTCCAGGAATGCGAAACGGAATACAATGCCGCGCGCACGGTGGAGTGCTACCAGCGGCTGCTGCACAACGGCGACCAGAAGATCGTCGTGTTCGACACGCTCGGCACGCCCGGCGCTTACGCCGTGATCGGCCGCATGCAGCCCGACGAAGTGGTCCTTGCGCAGTACGGCTACGGGCGTACGGATGCCGCCGACGGGCGCGTCTGGCCGTGGGTGTTCAACGCGGCCGGCCACTACTGGGGACAGATCGCGGTCAAGATGAACTTCATGGCCCAGCAGGAGGGCGGCATCGACAAGATGAAGGGAAAGAAGATCGTCCATCTGCACATCGACACCGCTTACGGCCGCGAGCCCCTGCCGGCGATGCGCGCCATCGCCAAGGAGTGGGGCGTGACTCTGGTGGAGATCGCGGTGCCGCCGCCGGGCCTGGAGCAGCAGTCGCAGTGGCTGCAGATCCGCCGCGAGAAGGCCGACTGGGTCACGTTCTGGGGCGCCGGCTCCGGCATGAACGCGACCGCGATCACCACCGCCGCGCGCGTCGGCTTCCCGCGCGAGAAGATGATCTATGTCACCTTCGGCGGCGCCGAGGAGGACATGATCCCGGCCGGCGATGCCGCGAAAGGCACCTATGTCGCGGCCAATGCCGTGCCCGGCAAGTTCCCGCTGATCGAGGATATCGAGAAGGTGGTCTATGCCGCGGGCAAGGGCAACATGCAGAATCCCGAACGTGTCGGCACCGTGTACTACAACCGCGGCGTCGGCGCGGCGGTGATGTGGATCGAAGCCCTCAAGAACGCCCAGAAGATCCACAACAAGGTCGGCAAGACCGTGACCGGGGCGGAGTTCCGCGACGGCTACGAGGCGCTCGACATCACCGATGCGAAGCTCGAGGAGCTCGGCATCCACGGCATGTTGTCGCCGTTCAAGCTGTCGTGCGCGAAGCACGACGGCGCC
Source organism: Dongiaceae bacterium (assembly GCA_035251915.1). Classification (GTDB taxonomy): domain Bacteria; phylum Pseudomonadota; class Alphaproteobacteria; order Dongiales; family Dongiaceae; genus Dongia_A. The sequence continues at coordinate 18,089 of DATFDU010000437.1, forward strand.
GAGCGCTGGAGGATGATGCAGTGGGATGGCGCCAAGTTCCAGATGGTCTCGGACTGGGTGCCGGCGCCCGATCAGACCTTCATCCGCAAGCTGATCGAGGACTCGGCGGCGAAATATGCCGCCGAGAACAACATCACGCCGCGCGAATGCTCCTGATTGAAGACGCGGAGCTGGTGAGGGGCGGCAAGCCGCCCCTCACCATGGCGTGAATTTGCCTCAGGATGCGTTGCCATGACGATGACCGTGAATTCAGCGATCGAGCGGCACGCCTCCGCCCAAGTCGCAGCCCCGCCCGTCCTGGCGGTGAAGAACATCGAGGTGATCTACGACCATGTGATCCTCGTCCTGCGCGGCGTGTCGCTCGAGGTGCCGCAGGGCGGGATCGTTGCGCTGCTCGGCGGCAATGGCGCCGGCAAGAGCACGACGCTCAAGTCCGTCTCGGCGCTGCTGGCGTCCGAGCGCGGCGCAGTCACCAAGGGCTCGATCGAGTTCCGCGGCCAGCGGACCGACAAGCTCACGCCCGGCGATCTGGTCAGGATGGGAATGGTCCAGGTGATGGAAGGGAGGCATTGCTTCGGCCATCTCACGGTCGAGGAGAACCTGATCACCGGTGCCTATGCGCGGTCGGCCAAGAGGGCGCAGGTGCGCAATGAACTCGAGATGGTCTACGGCTATTTCCCGAGATTGAAGGCGCGGCGCACGAGCCTCGCGGGCTACACCTCCGGCGGCGAGCAGCAGATGGTGGCGATCGGCCGCGCGATGATGGCCAAGCCGAACATGTTGCTGCTGGACGAGCCGTCGATGGGACTGGCTCCCCAGATCGTCGCCGAGATTTTCGAGATCGTTCGCGACCTCAATCAGAAGGAGGGCGTCAGCATCCTGCTGGCGGAGCAGAATACCAACGTCGCTCTGAAATACGCCGACTACGGCTACATCCTCGAAAGCGGCCGCATCATGATGGATGGTCCGGCCAGGGCCCTGGCCGAGAACAGCGACGTGAAGGAATTCTACCTCGGCATGTCGTCGGAAGGTCGCAAGTCGTTCCGCGACATGAAGTCATATCGTCGCCGCAAGCGCTGGGTGTAGACGACAGTTGGATCAGGCCATGGCGGCCCAGGCGGCACGAAGGTCGGCGGCGGTCGCGATGGGGATGCCGCATGCGCCGATGGTGCTGCCTGCCATGGCGACGAGCGATGCGTTGTCCGGCGCTACGGACCCATCCGGCAGATAGAGGTTGTTCTCGAAACCGACCCTTGCATGCCCGCCGAGCAGCGCAGCCGCCGTGACGCAAGCGATCTCGCGCGCACCGAAGGCACACACGGACCAATGCGCAAAGCGCGGCATTTCGGGTGCGATGAACGGCAGCAGATCGGCGGGCGAGGATCTCTGCCCTGCGGTGTAGCGGCCAAGGACGTAGAGAACAGGCACGTCGTTGAACGGGATCACGCCGCGCGCCTTGAGGTCCGCGAGCCGGACGGCTTCCTCGGGCGAATAGAGGATGATCTGCGGCGTCACGGACTCCCGCCGCAGCCAGGCCAGGAAGTCGGCAAACGCGCTCTCCTGGCTGGAATCCGGCGCCAGCTCCCTGAGCGCAAGGGAGACCGCCTCGGGACGGACCTCGCGCACGACGGCCATTTGCTCGGCCGGCCGATAGATGCCGAGCGCCTCGCTCGTGATCTGGATCACCAGGCGGTCGCCGACTTCGGCCCGCACGGCCGCGATCGTCGTGCGATAGGCGTCCACGTCGAGCACATGGCCGCCGGCCCGATTGCGAACGTGCGTGTGGATCATGCAGGCGCCGGCCTCGAGACAGGCCGCCGCCGTCACGGCGATCTCTTCGCGCGTCACCGGCACGGCAGGGTGATCGGCCTTGGTGCGCCGCCCCCCATTGGGGGCGACGGCAAGCGCCGCCGGTCTCGCGATCTCGACTGCGTCCGATAGCATCCAAATGACTCAAATGTTTCAGAGCAACGCTATATGTAACATATGTTGCATGAATGCCGGGAACCGTCTATCGTTTCCTACTCCGGACGCCGGGATTTTGCATCTCCGCCACTCATCCGAAGGTGAACCATGACGCGAATTCTGCATCGCCAGATTGGCGGAAGCCTGGCCATGGCAGCAGGCGGCAAAGGGATCCATCTGTTCGACCAGGATGGCCGATCCTACATCGATGCATCCGGCGGGGCAGCGGTCTCGTGCCTTGGCCACGGCCACCCCGCCGTCACCGCGGCGATGCATGCCCAGGCCGACCGGCTTGCCTATGCCCACACCAGCTTCTTCACCAACGCGCCGGCCGAGGAGCTGGCCGAGCGCCTGATCGCGGAAGCCCCCCAGGGGATCAGCCATGCCTATTTCGTTTCCGGCGGCTCGGAGGCGGTCGAGGCTGCGCTCAAGATGGCGCGGCAGTATTTTGTCGAGCGCGGCGAGCCGCAACGGCGCAACATCATCGCCCGGCGACAGAGCTATCACGGCAATACCCTCGGCGCGCTTGCCGCCGGCGGCAACGAGATGCGCCGAACCCAGTTTCGGCCGCTGTTGATCGAGACGCATCACATCGCGCCCTGCTTTGCCTATCGCTTCCAGGAAGCGGGAGAGAGCGCCGAGAGCTACGCCGCGCGCGCCGCGCAGGCATTGGAGGACAAGATCCTGGAACTCGGCGTCGACACGGTCATGGCCTTCGTCGCCGAGCCGGTCGTGGGCGCGACTGCCGGCGCCGTGCCGCCGGTCGCCGACTATTTCAAGCGCATCCGCTCGATCTGCGACCGCTACGGGGTTCTCCTCATCCTCGACGAGGTGATGTGCGGCATGGGCCGGACCGGCACGCTCCATGCGTGCGAGCAGGACGGCATCGCGCCCGACCTCATGACCATCGCAAAGGGTCTCGGCGGCGGCTACCAACCGATCGGCGCAGTGCTGCTCGGCGAGCGGATCTTCAACGCTTTTGCCGATGGCTCCGGCGCGTTCCAGCATGGCCACACCTACATCTGCCATCCGATGGCATGCGCCGCCGCGCTCGCGGTGCAGGAGACGATCGCCAGGGATCGGCTCCTTGCGAACGTCAAAGCGATGGGCGCACATCTAGCGCGGCGCTTGCGGGAGCGCTTCGGCAATCACGCCCATGTCGGCGACATCCGGGGCCGCGGACTCCTCATGGGCGTCGAGCTGGTCGAGGACCGCTCGACCAAGACGCCGTTCGACGCCGCGCTGAAGATGCATGCCCGGGTCAAGCGGGAGGCGATGGCACGCCAGCTGCTGGTCTATCCGGGAGGCGGCACGATCGACGGCGCGCGCGGCGATCATGTGCTGCTGGCGCCGCCCTTCATCGTCGATGCGGCGGCCATCGACCAGGTGGTCGAGCGCCTCGGCGATGCGATCGATGCGGCGGCGGCTCACTCCGGCAGATAGGCGCCGAGCGCGCGCAGATCAGCCTCGGTGTTCCTGACGCGCGTCGCCGCGGCCGCGCCGCGCCGTGCGAGCATGGTCGCTGCCAGCGCCTCGGCAACCGCCACGGCGGCGGCGATCGACGGAAAGAACGAGGGGCTCTCGGTGGAGAAGCGCAGGGTGACATCGGCATGTTGAGCGATGGGGGCCGCCATGCTGTCGGCCAGGGCGACGACCGGCGCGCGGCGCCGGCGCGCCGTTTCCACCACCGGGCCCAGCTCGCGCGAATAGGGCGTGAAGCCGATCACCACGATCGCATCGGTCCTGCCGATGCCGGCAAGCTCCACTTCCAGCGCCCCGCCGTCGCCGCCGAGCAGCGCGACATCGCGGCAGAACATGCGGCAGAGATAGACCAGCACATGAGCGGGGGCGCGGCAGCTTCGGAATCCGGCAACGCGGATGCGCTGGGCCCGCTCCAGGATGGTGCAGGCTCTCGTGATCTCCCTGCTGTCGTTCCCGGCCCCGGAGGCGGCCAGATTGGCGGCGGCGGCATTCAGCGATTCCGCGAAGGCCGCTTCCGGACCCCGCTGGACGAGAGCGTCCGCCTTGGCCGCAAAAGGCGCGTTGCCGGAGCGCAACCGGTTCTCGAAGGGTGCCCGCAGCGCCGCCCAGTCCTTGAATCCCAGGCGCCGCCCCAACCGCACCAGCGTGGTGGGCGTGACGCCCGCACGGGACGCCAGGACGCGCATCGACACCAGCGCAACGTCATCCGGATGGTCGACGAGGAACCGCGCCGCCTTGCGCAGCTCGGCGCTCAGCTCCGGAAGCTCGGCCAGAATCCGCTCCTGGACGGCGCCGTGGTTCATGTAACAAATATTCCTCTTTATTGACAATTTGCAACAATTGTAGCATAGACGGGCTGCCCTTGATACAAGATCATGGGTCGGCCGCACGGCTCGCAAAGAACACCAAGGGAGGATCGAATGAAGCACAACCGTATGATCGGTCGGGGCGCACAAGTCGTCGCCTTGTCAGCGGCGCTGCTGATCGCCGATGGCGCAGTGGCGGCGGAACAGCAGTTCGTGACGATCGGAACCGGCGGCGTCACCGGCGTCTACTACGCGGCCGGCGGTGCCATCTGTCGGCTGCTGAACAAGGATCGCAAGACGCACGGCATCCGCTGCTCGGTCGAATCCACCGGCGGCTCGGCGTTCAACGTCAACACCATCAAGGCCGGCGAGCTCGATTTCGGCATGGCGCAGTCCGATGTCCAGTACAACGCCTTCAAAGGCGAGGAGAGCTTCAAGGAGGGCGGGGCCCATGCCGACCTGCGCGCCGTTTTCTCGGTGCATCCCGAGCCGTTCACGGTGCTGGCACACCCGGACTCCGGCGTGACCAAGTTCGAGGACTTCAAGGGCAAGCGGTTCAATGTCGGCAATCCGGGTTCCGGCACGCGCTCGTCCATGGAGCGCCTGTTGGCGGCGATGGGCTGGTCGCTGTCGGACTTCTCCCTCGCCTCGGAGCTGAAGGCCGACGAGCATGGCGCCGCGCTGTGCGATGCCAAGATCGACGGATTCTTCTACGGTGTCGGCCACCCGTCGGCCAACATCCAGGATCCGACGACCACCTGCGCCGCCAAGCTCATTCCGCTGACCGGTCCGGCGATCGACAAGCTGATGTCGCAGAGCTCGTACTACGCCAAGGCCACAATTCCCGGCGGGCTCTACAAGAACAATCCGGATGACACCGAAACCTTTGGCGTCATGGCGACCCTGGTCACTTCGGCCAACACGTCGGAAGAGGCGGTCTACCAGCTCGTCAAGGCAGTGTTCGAGAACTTCGATGAGTTCAAGTCGCTGCATCCGGCGTTCGCCAACCTCGATCCGGCGAAGATGATCAAGGATGGCCTCTCGGCGCCGCTGCATCCCGGTGCGGAGAAGTACTACAAGGAGAAGGGCTGGCTGTAGGCTCCGCGATCGGTTAGGGCCGGCGGACCCAAGGTCCGCCGGCGACATCTGGCTTTGGAGATCGTCATGAGCGGACCGAAGCAGCAGCCGGCCGACGTCAATCTGGAGCAGCTGGTCGCGGAGGCTGACACCGGCGGCCGCAACATCAAAGGTCCGGCCGGTACCCTGCTGCTGTGCACGGCAGTCGCGTGGTCGCTTTTCCAGCTCTGGTATGCCTCGCCGCTGCCGTTCGTCTTCGGATTCGGCATCGTCAACGACACGGAAGCGCGCGCCATCCATCTCGGCTTCGCGCTGTTCCTGGCATTCGTCGCCTACCCGGCGCTGAAATCATCGCCCCGGGACCGCGTGCCGCTGCTCGACTGGGCGCTTGCCCTGCTCGGCACATTCGCCGGCGCCTATCTCTTCCTGTTCTACAGCGAGCTCTCCGGCCGCCCCGGCCAGCCGACGACGCTCGATCTCCTCGCCGGCGGGGTCGGCATCCTTCTTCTGCTCGAGGCGACGCGGCGCACGCTCGGGCTGCCGATGGTCTGCGTCGCCGCGGTCTTCATCCTCTATACGTTCGGCGGGCCCTGGATGCCGGATGTCATCCAGCACAAGGGCGCTTCGTTCACGAAATTCCTGAACCACCAGTGGCTGACGACCGAGGGCGTCTTCGGCATCGCGCTCGGCGTCTCGACCAGCTTCGTCTTCCTGTTCGTGCTGTTCGGAACCCTGCTGGAAAAGGCCGGCGGCGGGAACTGGATGATGCAGATCTCGATCGCCTTGCTGGGCCATCTGCGCGGCGGCCCGGCCAAGGTTGCCGTAGTGTCCTCGGCCTTGAACGGCGTGGTCTCCGGGTCGTCGGTTTCGAACGTTGTCTCCGGCGGCATCTTCACCATTCCGCTGATGAAGCGGACCGGGCTGTCCGGCGTGAAGGCCGGCGCCATCGAAGCATCGGCGTCGATCAACGGGCAGATCATGCCGCCGGTCATGGGTGCCGCGGCCTTCCTGATGGTCGAGTATGTTGGCATTCCGTATGCGGAGATCGTCAAGCATGCGCTGCTGCCTGCGGTCTTCTCCTATGTCGCGCTGCTCTATATCGTGCATCTCGAGGCCATCAAGGCGGATCTGAAGCCGATCCCGCAGCCG
>DATFDU010000438.1:0-4068 GCA_035251915.1 Dongiaceae bacterium
CGCCTGATCGCCGACCAGCCCGGCGAGCCGGCGGCGAAGAAGATCACCGGTGGCATCGAGGTCGTGCCGTTCGCCGGTGAAGGCGTGATGTCGGACCGGCCGCTGCTGTACACCGCCGACGGCGGGCGCAAGCTGGAGCAGCGCAACTACGCCTACTGGACCGAGGCGCCGCCGCAGATGCTGCGCGACCAGCTGGTGGGCTATCTGCGGCAGGCCGGCGTCGCCGACCGCGTGGCGCCGAGCGAGCTTCGGCTCGACAGCGCCTATGTCATCCGCGGCACCATCCGGCGGCTGGAGCAGCTGGTCGGCAGCAATTCCGGCGCCGTCATCTCGCTCGAGCTGGCGGTGATGGAGAACAGCAGCGACCGGCTGATCTTGAGCCGGATCTACACCGCGGAGAAGCCGACGTCGGGCGACGGCATCGATGGCGCCGTCGCCGCGCTCAACGACGGCCTGGACGAAGTCTTCGCCGCCTTCGCCGGCGACCTCGCCGCGGCCGACTTCTGAGGCAGCTAGCTAGGCCTTCCCCAGCTCCTCGGTCATGAAATCGACGAACGCACGGCAGCTCGGCGTCGGCGCCTTGTCGCGGACGAAGATCTCGATCTCGAAATCCGGCAGCGGCGGCAGCCCATGCTCGGTGCCGAGAATGCGGAGTTCGGGGATCACCGCGGATTTCGGCACCATCGCGATGCCGAGCCCGCCCAGCACCGCCGCCTGCAGGCCCGCGGTCGAGGAGCTGACATAGACGAAGCGCCAAGGGATGTCGGCGCGATCCAACGCCTCCAGGCAGATGCCCCGGTGGGTGCAATGGGGCGGCAGGCTTGCCAGCGGGAGCGGCCGATCGAGGCGCAGCTGGAAGTTCGGCGCGCCCACCCAGACCAGCGCATCGCGATAGAGCATTCCACCGTTCTTGAACACCATGCCGCGCCCGGCGATTACGACGTCGAGTTCGCCCTGCTCATAGCCCGGCAGCAGGTCCATGCTGAGGCCGGTGCGCATCTCCATGGTGACGCCCGGATGGAGGCGGTTGAACCGCCCCAGTAGCTGCGGCATCAGGCTCGGTTTCACATAGTCGGCGAGGCCGATCCGGAGCGGCCCCTGTGTCTGCTCCCCGGTCAGGCGGCCGATCGCCTCGTCGTTGAGATCGACCATGCGGCGGGCGTAGCTCAGCAGCACCTCGCCATCCTCGGTCAGGCTGACCGAGCGGCTGGTGCGGTCGAACAGGCGCCGGCCCAGCCGATCCTCCAGGTTGCGGATGCGCACGCTGATGCCGGACTGGGTCAGGCCGATCAGGTCGCCCGCGGCGGTGAAGCCGCGGGCGTCGGCCACCGCCACGAAGCAGCGCAGGAGGTCGGAATCGAGGTCGATACGAGGCATGATGATCCATGATCATCGTTCATGGATCATATATCAACAATTCGTTTCAGTAATTCATGACCGATCCCCAGATTCAGTTCGAGAGCGGATGGAGATCATCCATGAAAGAGAATCCCTTCGAGATCGAGCAGCGCCTGACGTCGGAGCTGTTCGATCACTATGTCGCCAAGGCCCGGGCCGAGCGGGCCGAGGCCATCGCCGAGTTCGGCAGATGGGTCGCCCGGCAGTTGCGTGCCTTGGTCGCCCGGATTGCTGCCCGCCCGGTTGGGCCCGCGGCTGCACCGGCTGCCCGCAAGCTGGCCGGCTGACGCCGGCAAGGCGGCCCTCGGGGACTACCATCGGGTTCACGCCCGGAAGCCATGGGATCGGCGTCGGCCTACGCCCAGGCCTTAGCAATTTGTTCAGCATACGGCACACACTATCCAGGTCCCATTCGAGCCCGATCGCTTCCCCCGATCGACCGAATTGTCGCGTTCAAACGGTCTTGCGACCATAATCCATGGACCACTTCAAAGAGGGCGGCCCAGTTGCACCAGGAGCTTGCAATACAGGCGGGACCTAAAGAGCACCAAGAGAGCGCCCGGAAACTCGTGGGACGCTCGAACGTCTTGCTGCTTGTACTATTCCTGATCGGCGCCGTCCTCGTCGCCGTGGGAGCGACGAGCGGAATGTCGCGCTACGTCTACATCAACGTCGATTTTCCGGGGTTTCTTGTTTCGACCGTGTCATTGCTTGCCGTTGCCTGGATCGCCCGCAAGGGTGGCAGCTTTGCCTGGCTGGACAGGATACCGATTGGCCTTGTCGCGCTTTGCACGCTTGTCTTGTCGATGATCGGCACGCACGCCGTCCATCTCGGCTATGCGTTCTCTCCCGATGAGTTCATGCCGAGATTGCAAGCGGAAATATTCGCCCATGGTGAGCTTGCGGGCAATGTCCCGCCGGAGTGGCGCGAGTATGGCCGCGCCATGTACCACGGGTTTGCTCACTACGACCCGGCAACTGGCGCTGTGGCGAGCAGTTATCGGCCGGGCATGGCGGCGCTTATCGCCCTCTTCGATCTCGCCGGACTGGGCCTCTATGTCTCCGCCTTCATGACGGCCGGCTCGGTTCTGCTGACAGCTTCGCTGGCGCGGATATTGTGGCCGGATTCCAGGTCGGCGCCCGTCATTGCGGCACTCCTTGTCGCCACCTCGTCGCAGGCGCTGGCGGCCGCGATGACGAGTTATGCGATGGCGCCGCACCTGTTCTTCAATCTGCTCTGGCTTCGGCTTTTCCTGCTGGACAAATGGTGGGCGCATGGCGCGGCGGCGCTCTGCGGCGTGTTCACCGCCGCGCTGCATCAGATTCACCCCCACCTGTTCTTCGCGGCTCCATTCTTCCTTCTGCTTCTTCGCCCGTTCCGGCCCGGCGTTCTTCTCTGGTATGGCGTGGTATACGCCGTGGGCCACCTCGCGATCATCGGATGGGACCGGATGGCGATGGGCGATTCACTCGCCGTCGCCAGGTCGGGGCAGTTGACTTTCGAGCAGTTCCTCCACCGCGTCGGAAAGCTGGCGCAAATCCCGGGCTTGATCGATTGGGCCGCGATCGGTGCGCATGTCGTGCGCTTCTTCGCATGGCAGAGCCTCGCCCTGGCGCCCCTGCTGCTTTTCACCGTCTACCGGCGGGCATGGCCACCTTTGTTGGTGCTGATGGCAGCGTCCATCGCGACCAGCCTGCTGCCCTACCCCTTCCTCTTGCCCGATCAGGGCCATGGCTGGGGCTACCGCTATCTGCACGGGCTGATCGGATGTCTCGCCCTGATCGGGACCGCGGGATGGATTCAGATGGAACGCCTGCACGGCCAGGCATTCCGACAACCGGTGATGTTGTGCTTTGGGATGACGCTGGCTGTTGTCATTCCGGTACGCGCCTTCCTGATCGAGCGGACCATAGAACCCTGGCTGGTGGCGACGGAGGCCGCGCTGGCGATGCCGGCGGATGTCGTGATCGTCGACCGGATTACAATTTTCTATGGCCTCGAGATACCGCGCAATGGTCCATACGCTGCGGAGCGGCCGGTTGTGATGATGATGAACGCCCTTTCCGCCGATCAGATTCGACGCCTGTGCGCCAACTACCGCGTCGCGTTCTTCGACGGGGACGAGGCCCAGCAGGCCGGCCTTAAGACCTTGAATCTCGAAGAGGCGCTTGCGCAGGCGACTCGCATGGACCCGGAGATCGGTGCAATGATCGCCGACTATCGAGAAAAATACAGGTTTCTCGCCTCCGGCGCCTGCACGGACCTCCGGGCGCAACAGACCATTAACGGAACCTCTGGTAATTCGACAGTCGGAATGGAGGCTCCATGACGGCGCTGGCTGTGCCTGCCGATGTCACCATCGTGATCCCCTGCCTCAACGAGGCGCGGACCATTGTGGCTTGCGTGACGCGGGCGCGGGAGGCGCTGGAGGCCATTTCGACCCGCTTGAAGCTGCCCGGTGAGGTCGTGGTCGCCGACAATGGCAGCACGGATGGCAGCCGCGATCTGGCAACCGAGGCCGGAGCGCGCGTTGTCGAAGTGGCCGAGCGCGGCTATGGCGCGGCGCTCATCGCCGGAATGCGGGCGGCGCACGGGAAGTACCTCGTGATGGGCGATGCCGATCTTTCCTACGACTTCGTGGAATCCGTCGTCCTCGTCGAGAAGCTTGT
>DATFDU010000439.1:0-6199 GCA_035251915.1 Dongiaceae bacterium
TTTCACGCCGTCCACCATGGTGCTGGACGCGCCGATCGTGATCGACCAGGGCCCGGGCCTGCCGCTGTGGCGGCCGGAGAACTACGCGCAGGACTTCCTCGGCGCCGCCACCATGCGCCGCGGCCTCGAGAACTCGCGCAACCTGATGACGATCCGCATGGCGCAGACCATCGGCATGAAGCGGGTGGCCGAGATGGCCGCGCGTCTCGGCGCCATCGACAACATGCAGCAGACGCTCGCCATGTCGCTGGGCGCGGGCGAGACGACGGTGCTGCGCCTCGCTGGCTCCTACGCCGAGATCGTCAATGGCGGCAAGAAGGTCGTGCCGACGCTGATCGACCGCGTGCAGGACAGCAACGGCTGGACCATCTATCGCCACGACCAGCGGCCGTGCGACGGCTGCCAGATCTCGGCCTATAACGGCGAAGCGCCGCCGGAGATTCCGGACACGCGCCAGCAGGTGCTCGATCCCGCCACTGCCTACCAGATGGTCTCGATGCTCGAGGGCGTGGTGCAGCGTGGCACCGGCACCGCGGTGAAACCGGTCGGCAAGCCGCTGGGCGGCAAGACCGGCACCACCAACGAGGGCCGCGACGTGTGGTTCATGGGCTTCTCGCCCGACCTGGTGGCCGGCGTCTACCTGGGCTTCGACCAGCCGCGCTCGCTGGGCGAGAAGGCCACCGGCGGCCGCTACGCGGCGCCGATCTTCCGCGACTTCATGATAGAAGCGCTGAAGAACGAGCCGGCGACGCCGTTCCGCGTGCCGCCGGGGATTCGCTTGGTGCGGGTCGACTATTACAGCGGTGAGCGGGCGGCGCCGGGCGCCGGCAAGGTGATCTGGGAAGCCTTCAAGCCCGGCACCGAGCCTACCGGCCGCGTGAGCGTCATCCAGGGCGTCGCGAATTACGGCCAGGATGCCGGCTACGGTTCGATCATTCCGCTGGGCACTCCGGGCGAAGCCTACCAGGACCAGGGCGGCACGATGATCATCGATTCCACCGGCGCCTATCCGTCCGGCCAGCAGCCCGCGACGCCGCCGGCCAACACTGCGCAAGGTGGCCAGCAGGTCATCACCGGTGAGCCGACGGACGATCACCCCAACCTCTTGCCGCCCGGCATCACGCCATCGGGCGAAGAGGAGCAGCCGCCCCAACAGGCCCAGCAGCCGGCCCTGCAGGCTCCGGCCCTGGGCGAGGCGCCGGCGACCCCAGCCCAGCCTGCACCGCCATCGGCGCCCGCCACCGACAGCAGCGGCGGCATCTACTGATCCCAGCGGTTGACTCGGACGCTGTGCGCTTGACCGCGCGGCGCCGATTGGCCATGTTCGCGCGCCGTTGACCAGCGCGCCCACGGAAGAGGCAAGATCATGCGTGCCGAGATTGAAGCTCTGGCGGGGGAGATCCGATCTTCCCTGGCCCTGCTGAGGAGGCATCTTTGACTGGGACAATGCGCTGCGTCGTCTCGACGAACTGAACGCATTGGCCGAAGACCCGCAGCTCTGGGAGAAACCCGAGAAGGCCCAGAAGACGATGCGGGAGCGCACGCACCTCGCCAATGCAGTGGAATCCTACCGGGTCATGGAGCGCGAGCTGGACGATGCGCTGACCCTGGCGGAGCTGGGAGAGGCCGAGGGCGACACCAGGTCCGTGGACGAGGCCCAGGCGGCGCTCACCGCCTTGCGCGCCGAGGCGGGCAAGCGCGAGCTTGAATCCCTGCTGTCGGGCGAAGCGGACCAGAACGATTGCTATCTCGAAGTCCACGCCGGCGCCGGCGGCACCGAGGCGCAGGATTGGGCCGAGATGCTGCTGCGCATGTATACCCGCTGGGCCGAGCAGCACGGCTACAAGGTGGAGTGGCTGGAAGAGAGCCCGGGCGAAGAAGCCGGCCTCAAGTCCGCCACCATCGAGGTCAAGGGCCCGAACGCCTATGGCTGGCTGAAATCGGAATCCGGCGTGCATCGCCTGGTGCGCATCTCGCCGTACGATTCCAATGCGCGACGCCACACCAGCTTCTCCTCGGTCTGGGTCTATCCGGTGGTCGACGACAATATCGAGGTCGAAATCCTCGATAAGGATCTCAAGATCGACACCTTCCGCGCTTCCGGCGCCGGCGGCCAGCACATCAACAAGACCGATTCCGCGATCCGCATCACGCATGTCCCGAGCGGCATCGTGGTCGCCTGCCAAGCCGACCGCTCGCAGCATCGCAACCGCGCGATGGCGATGGACATGCTGAAGGCACGCCTCTACGAGGCCGAGCTCCGCAAGCGCGAGGAAGCCGCCGCCGCGCAGGAAGCGCAGAAGAGCGACATCGGCTGGGGCCACCAGATCCGCTCCTACGTGCTGCAGCCCTACCAGATGGTGAAGGACCTCCGTACCGAGACCGAGACCAGCGACACCCAGGGCGTGCTCAACGGCGACATCGATCGCTTCCTGACCGCCTCGTTGGCCGCCAAGGTGCATGGCGGCGAGCAGACGGCCTAGCAGCCTCCCTGCCCAAGAAATAGGCGCATCGCTTCCCGCTGCTCATCCCTTGAGCGGCGATCCGCCGCCTGATCGCGATATTCCGCAGGATTTCCCGTCACTCTGCAGTTGGCACGCCTGATGCAGTGCAGCACGCGATTGTCATGCTTTGATAACAAAGGGGGCAGGGATGCTTCGTGTGGGTTTGCGTCGAGGATTGACAGGAATCATCGCTGCACTGGCGGGAACCCTGGCGGCCGTGCCGGCATTTGCGCAGGATCCAACCATCGACACCGGCAATACCGCCTGGATGATCACGGCAACCGCGCTGGTGCTGCTGATGACCATCCCCGGGCTTGCGCTGTTCTACGCCGGCATGGTCCGCAAGATGAACGTGCTGGCGATCGTGATGCAGTCGTTCGCGATCTGCTGCCTCATCACCATCCTGTGGATGGTAGCCGGATACAGCATCGCCTTTTCGGATGGCACCGCCTACTTCGGCGGGCTCAGCAACCTGCTGCTCAAGAATCTGACCGCCGGCTCGATCTCGGGCTCCATTCCGGAGTCGGTCTTCATGATCTTCCAGATGACCTTTGCGATCATCACGCCGGCGCTCATCACCGGCGCCTTCGCCGACCGCATGAAGTTCAGCGCGATGCTGATCTTCGTCGGCGCCTGGTCCCTGCTGATCTACGCGCCGCTCTGCCACATGGTGTGGCAGGGCGGCGGCCTGATGTTCGGCTGGGGCGTGCTCGACTTCGCCGGCGGCACCGTCGTGCACATCAGCAGCGGCGTGAGCGGCCTGGTCGCGGCGTTGATGATCGGCAAGCGCAACGGCTACCGCAAGATTCCGTTCGTGCCGCACAACCTGGTCTACACGGTGATCGGCGGCTCGCTGCTGTGGGTCGGCTGGTTCGGCTTCAACGCCGGCTCGGCGCTGTCGGCCGGTCCCAGCGCGGGCATGGCGATGGTGGTGACGCAGATCGCTGCAGCCGCGGCGGCGCTGGCCTGGATGTTCTGCGAGTGGGGCGCCAAGGGCCAGCCGTCGATCCTCGGCATCGTGACCGGGGCGGTCGCCGGCCTCGTCGGCATCACGCCGGCCTGCGGCTTCGTCGATCCGCTCGGCGCGCTGGTCATCGGCGTCATCGCCGGCGTCGGCTGCTTCTTCGCCTCGACCGCGATCAAGAACAAGCTCGGCTACGACGATGCGCTCGACGTGTTCGGCGTGCACGGCGTGGGCGGCACCATCGGCGCGATCCTGACCGGCGTATTCGCCACCCAGGCGATCACCGGCGCCGCCGATCCGGTCGGACTGATCGACGGCAATGCCGGCCAGGTCGTGACCCAGCTGCTCGGCGTCGTGACGACCATCGTGTTCGTCGGCATCGGCACCGCGATCATCCTCAAGGTGGTCGACCTCATCGTCGGCCTGCGCGTCGCGGAAGAAGTCGAGCGCGATGGGCTGGACCTCGCGTTGCATGGCGAAGCTGTCCAATAGGTTATCGCTGCAGTAGGGGCGGACGGCTTGCCATTGCTCCACAGGGCGCTCCGGCTTCGGCCGGGGCGCCCTGCCCAACTCAGGCGACAGGGAGGACACAGCAATGCAAGAGTGCGAAACAGGCACCGAGAATTCTGTCTTGAAGCGTGTTACCGGCCGGTCCGGCGGGGCGGGGCACGCACATTCAGGAGTGGCCACGACAAACGTGGCCAGTAACCGAGAAACGGCCGGCGCTGAGGCGACCAACAGCAAGATGGTCAGGCTTGGCAGATAGCTCACCGCAGCCGCGCTAGCGAGGCTAAGTTCCGCCACATTAACTGTATAGTCTTCGTGTCATTTGGAGGCACGAAGGCTTTGAGCGATCTTGCGCAGACTGGCAGCAGGATTCCCGTTCCAGGTCGAACGCTTTGGTGGCTTGGCGGAGCCGTCGCGGCTGGCGTTGCCATCCCCGTTGCGATTGGCGCGATGATCGCGCTGCTGGCATACTATCCCGTCGGCAGCTTCTTGCCGAAACTCCCTCTGTTGATGAGCTTGGTCGGCACCGCTCTCGCGACAGTCGCCGCGGCGGCATCGCTGTTGCTTTGCGGGATCGCCGCGTCGATCGTGCGTTGGAACTGGCGACCGGTTGCGCTCGCTGCAATCGCCGCTGCAGCAATGACGGCTGGCTTCCTTCCCGGGCTTTGGTGCTTTGTTCATGCCAAGCACTATGCGTACGGCCTTCTGGGTACCCGCAGCGCAGTCTTGACCGATGCCATAGAAGCCTACGAACGAGCGGGGGGCGTGCCGCCTGCGTCACTTGCGGAACTCGTGCCGGCGTACATCTCTTCGATCCCAGACACCGGAATGGCAGCTCATCCCAACTACGAATACGCGCGGAAAGCGGGTCCCTGCCGCGAAGGCAATCGTTGGCATCTGGTCGTCGACGCTGGTGAGTTGCTGCAGTGGGACTTCTTCTTCTACTGCCCAAGGAAGGACTATTCAGGACGCGGTTGGGGCGGGAGCAACGAGGTGATGGGCGAATGGGCCTATCTGCACGAATAGCGCCCAGGGTTCACGACTGGATCGACGTCGGAATCTATACCGATAGCGGCCGGTAGAAGTCCGGATCAAAGCCCGCGTCGCTGCGCGCGGCCTCGTTGAAGGGCGGCTTCAGCGTGCCCTTGAAATGGCGGCGCACGCGCTCCTGCCAGGCCTGCTTGGGGTCGAGGCCGGCCTGCTCTGCGAAATGCTGGAACCAGCGCATGCCGGCGGCGACGTGGCCGATCTCGTCACGGTAGATGCGCTCGAGGATGGCGGCGCTCGGGTCGTCGCCGGCGCGGCGGAACTCGGCGATGGTGGCCGGCGTCACGTCGAGGCCGCGCGCCTCCAGCACCAAGGGCACCACGGCGAGACGCGCAAGCAGGTCGTGCGAGGTTTCCGCCGCTGCCTGCCATAGGCCGTCATGGGCCGGCAGGTCGCCATATTGCGCGCCCAGCTCGACCAGGCGCGCCTGCAGCAGCGAGAAGTGGATCGCCTCTTCCTCGCCGACCTTCACCCAGTCGTCGAAGAAGCCACGCGGCGTCTCGGCGGTGCCGAAGCGCGCGATGATGTCCCAGGCGAGGTCGATCGCGTTCAGCTCGATATGCGCCAGCGCGTGCAGCAGCGCGACGCGCTTCTCCTGGCTGCCGCCGGCCTTGCGCTTGGGCATGGCGCGCGGCGGGAGCAGGGGCGGGTGTTCAGGTCGTGCCGGCCGCGCCGGCGGATTGCCTGGCGCAACGAACGCCGCCTGCCGCCGCCTCCAATCGGCGGCCAGCGCCAGGGCGCGCGCCACCTTGTCGGCGGGCTCGGCCGCCGACAGGATCGCGCACGCGCCGTGCGCCAGGTCGATCATCACGCCTCCGCCAGCTTCTTCACGTCCTTCAGCACCTCGTCGACATGGCCCGGCACCTTCACCTTGCGCCAGATGCCGCGGATCACGCCCTTGCCGTCGATCAGGAAGGTCGCGCGCTCGATGCCCATGTATTTCCGGCCATACATGCTCTTCTCGACCCAGACGCCGTAATCCTCCGTCACCTTGCCGGTCTCGTCGGCGCCGAGGGGGAAGTTGAGCTTGTGCTTGGTCTTGAACTTGTCGTGGCTCTCGACGCTGTCGCGCGAGACGCCGATGACGGCGGCGTCGATCTTGCCGAACTTCGGCAGGCTGTCGCGGAAGCCGCAGGCCTGCGCGGTGCAGCCCGAGGTATCGTCCTTGGGATAGAAA
>DATFDU010000440.1:0-10300 GCA_035251915.1 Dongiaceae bacterium
GCCGGAGGACCAATGCTTGAGAGGCAACAGATGACGCCGGAGGAAAAGCGCCGCCGCGCGTCCGAGAAGACGATCCTGATCGTCGAGGACAACGAGCTGAACATGAAGCTCTTCCACGATCTGATCCAGGCGCACGGCTACAACATCCTGCAGACCAAGGACGGCATGGAAGCGCTGAAGCTCGCGCGTCAGCACAAGCCGGACCTGATCCTGATGGACATCCAGCTGCCGGAGGTGAGCGGCCTGGAAGTCACCAAGTGGATCAAGGAAGACGACAACCTCAAATCCATTCCCATCATTGCTGTCACGGCATTCGCGATGAAGGGCGACGAGGAGAAGATCCGCGAAGGCGGCTGCGAGGCCTACATCGCCAAGCCGATCTCCGTCGTTCAATTCCTGGAAACCGTCGACCGCTTCCTGCAGTAGGTTCGAGTAACCCATGTCGGCGCGAGTCCTGGTCGTTGACGATATCGCCGCCAACGTGCGCTTGCTGGAAGCGAAGCTCGCGGCCGAATACTTCGAGGTGATGACGGCGTCGAGCGGCAAGGAAGCCCTCGCGCTGATCGAGAAGCAGACTCCCGACATCGTGCTCCTGGACGTGATGATGCCGGAGCTCGACGGGTTCGAGGTGTGCAAGCGCATCCGTGCCAATCCGCGCACCCGCTTCCTGCCGGTGGTGATGGTGACGGCGCTGAGCGACCAGGCCGACCGCGTGCGCGGCCTCGAGGCCGGCGCCGATGATTTCCTCACCAAGCCGGTCAACGACCTTGCGCTGTTCGCGCGCGTGCGCTCGCTCGTCCGCCTGAAGATGATCATGGACGAATGGCGCATGCGCGAGCAGACCTCCGGCGCCTTCGATGTGCTGTCGACCGAGGCCGAGCCGGCGGAGGAGGATCACACCGGCGCCAAGGTCCTGCTGGTGGAGAGCTTCGCGCCGGCCGCCCAGCGCATCACCGCTATCCTGGCGGCCGACAAGGACACCGTGGAGGTCGCCGCCAATTCCGCCGACGCCATGCAGAAGTCGGCCAAGGGCAGCTACGATCTTGTCATCACCGGCCTGCAGATCGGCCAGGAGGATGGCCTGCGCCTCTGCTCCAACCTGCGCTCCGCCGACGAGACGCGCCAGGTGCCGATCCTGCTGATCGTCGATGAGTTCGAGATGCCGCGCCTGGTCAAGGGCCTCGACATCGGCGTCAGCGACTATCTGATGAAGCCGATCGACGCCAACGAGCTGCTGGCGCGCGTGCGCATCCAGGTGCGCCGCCGGCGCTACCAGGACCGCCTGCGCACCAACTACGAGCGCAGCCTGTCGATGGCGCTGACGGACGTGCTGACCGGCGTCTATAACCGCCGCTACGCGCTGCGCCACATGGAAGGGCTGATGAAGCGCGTCGGCGATACCGGCAAGGCGCTATCGGTGATGGTGTGCGATCTCGATCGCTTCAAGTCGGTCAACGACACCTACGGCCATGCTGCGGGCGACGAGGTGCTGAAACAGTTCGCCCAGCGCGCCACCCAGTGCATGCGCAACATCGACATGGTGGCGAGGTTCGGCGGCGAGGAGTTCGTGATCCTGCTGCCCGATACCGAAGGCGACAACGCGCTCAAGGCCGCGGAACGTCTGTGCGCCAAGATCGGCACCACACCGATGGACGTCGCCGATGCGCCGGACGGCAAGCTCACCGTCACCGTCAGCATCGGGGTTGCCTCCACCACCGTGGCGATGCCCGGCGAAGAGCTGATCAAGCTCGCCGACGCCGCCCTCTACCGCGCCAAGCAAGGCGGCCGCAACCAGGTCTGCGCCGACCCCAGCGCGCTGCTGGTGGCCTGACGGTCAATCCGCTACGCGCAACCCCTCTGCAGCGGCGGCGTAAGAAACACAAAGGGCGCTGCGGCTTCGGCCGAGCGCCCTTTGAAACTCTTCGATCTCTCCGAAGCTACTTGATCTTCGCTTCCTTGAAGGCGACGTGCTTGCGCGCCACCGGATCATATTTCTTGAACTCGAGCTTCTCGGTCGAGGTGCGCGGATTCTTCTTGGTCACGTAGTAGTAGCCGGTGTCCGCCGTGCTCACCAGCTTGATCAGGACCGTGTTGGACTTAGCCATTTCTCAAATCTCGTCAGTGCCATAGGGCCAAAAAAGGTGGGCGCACCATAGCCGCGGAGCGCCCAAAGTCAAGCCCGGCGGGCATTCTTGGCGCGCTGCCGCGCTGTCGCCGGAGTTCGCAGGACAAGGGAATCATTACGGTAAACCAATAGCTTGGCCGGTTCTGCCCCGACCGGAACGCGGGCCTGCCAACGCGCCAGTGCAAGGCGGATCAGCGTCCAGGTCACATCGACGATGTTGAGCCGATCCAGCTCGCCCACCTTCCGCCAGCGCAGGTCGAGCAGTTCCCCGTCGCCCTGCAGCTCGCCGATGGCGGTCCCGCCATCGCCCAGGAAGAAGCGCGTGTTGTAGCGCCGGTGCGAGCCGACCGGCGTGATGGCCCGCAGCACGAAGTCGAACGTGCCGAAGTCGGGCGCCCCGCCCGCCTGCCCATAGGCCCGCCAGACTGCGGCGTTGCCCGGTGTGCCGCCACCGGCGCCGGCCAGGATCAGGCCGGTTTCTTCATGCAGCTCGCGCAACGCAGCCCGGAGAAAGGCGACCGGCGGCCGCCGGCCATGACCCAAGGCCGCGACGACCGCCGGATGAAGCCTTTCGCGGAAGCCCGACGGCAGGTGATCGCAGGGATCGACCCGGCCCCCGGGCACGACGTAGATGTCAGGAAGGAACGCGGTCTTGGCATGCCGCCGCCCCAGCAGGATTTCCGGCGCGTCGCGCCGCCCGCGCAACAGGATCAGGCCGGCGGCATCGACCGGCCGCACGATCCTGCCGGCGGTCATTGCGTGAGCTGCGGCGCGTCCTCGTCGATCGGCTCGGTCTGGCCCAGCTGCGGCGGCTCCGCCAGATGGACGGCGCTCGCGAACATGTCCGGCGTCGAGACCAGGCGCATCGCGACCTCGAGGTCGATCGGGTTCTCCTGCTCGCGCGCGGGACAGGTCTTGCGCAGCGCGTCGAGGCCCTTGGTATCGTCCGGCTTGACGATATTCCGGCGGCCGATCGGTATCCCGGGGAGGCGCCCGGTGCGCAGATCCTGCATGACCTCGTCCGCACTGCGATAGAGCGAGGTGCAGATGCTGGGCAGCACGCCCAGATGATGCAGCGTGTAGCCGGACGGGGCGTGGAAGCGCGCCCAGGTCAGCGTGAGTTCGCCGTCGTTGGGCAGGGGGAACACGTGCTGTACCGTGCCCTTGCCGTAGGTGTTGCTGCCGACCACCACGGCACGCCGGTTGTCCTGCAGCGCGGCTGCGACGATCTCGGCGGCGGAGGCGGAATTCCCGTCGACCAGCACGACGATCGGCTTGCCCTCGGCGATGTCCTCGCCGCTCGCCTCGAAATACTGGTGGCTGTCCGGGTGGCGGCCACGGGTGGAGACCACGCGCCCTTCGGTCAGGAACAGGTTGGAAACGGCCACCGATTGATTGAGCAGCCCGCCGGGATTGCCCCGCAGATCGATGATGAGGCCGCTGAGGCGTGGCCCGATCTCCTGCTCCGCGTCGGCCACCGCGCGCTTCAGGCTGACGGCGGTCTCCGCGTTGAAGCTGTAGATGCGGAAGTAGCCGACATCGCCCTCGCGCCGATAGTTCACCGTCTCCGGAACCACGTGCGCCCGCGTGATCGAAACGACGAACGGATCGGCTCTGTCCGCGCGCTTGACGGTGACATCGACCTTGCTGTCCACCGATCCGCGCAAACTCTCGACCACCTGCTGCTGGGTCATGCCCTCAGTGGTCTCACCGTCGATCTCAATGATGAGATCGTCGGCCTTCAACCCCATGCGCTCGGCCGGCGTGTAATGCATAACGGAGATGACGCGCACCTGGTTCTCTTCGACCGAGACGCGCACGCCGATGCCGCCGAACCCGTCGCGGGCGGCGCGGGCCTCGCGCGCGTTCTGCACCCCGGCGTAGCGCGAGAACTGGTCGAGCTTGCCGACCACGCCGCTGAACATCGCCTCGTAGACCTTCTCGGTCGGCGCGGTCTTGATCTTCTCGGAATCCGCGGTCGCCTCGCTCAGCACATCGGCGGTGAGTTCGCCCCAATCATCGGCGTCGTAGTCGGCGTCGACGGTCCGGCTGTAGGCGATTTGGTTCTTCAGCAGCAGCTCGACCTTGTCGCCGGTGCGGCGTGCGGTCAGGTCGGAGTCGATGGTGCTGAGCTGCTGCATGCCGGCGAGCGCCAGGCTGCCGATGTCCGGCTCGTCGATATAGACCTCGTCGATGTCCTGGAAGCCGGCCTCGAACATCTGGCGGGAGAGGACGGACGGGTCGGTGTCTGAGCTGCGGCCGGCGCAGCCGGCGATGGCAAAACCAAGAAACGCGAACAGGGCCACACTTCGGGCGTGGCCACCGAAATCAATGGATGGCATTCGAATCGATCTGACCATGAGTTTGAGCCAAGCTAGGCCGCAGCCGCCAAGAACCGGTTAACAGCCCGGCTACACTAGCAAATTCGGCGAGTCATGCCAGCATCTGTCAAACGGCAGACCCATGATCTTCATGGTAGGGTGGCCGAGCCCAGCCGCCTACCGGCGCTTCCGGCCCTTCCCCCGTGATTTCACCGGTTTAGACCGCTTCGATGCCTTTTTGGCCGAACGGGGAGGGGTAGTCCGCCGCTCTTCGCCCACCAGCTTGCGCACTGCCCGATCATCCTGGTGAGCGCTTCCGCCTGCAACCAGCTCAAAGGTTAATCCGCCGGTCAGCGGTTGTGCCGCCGCCAGGCGAACTGTGATCGGTGCGCCCAGCTGGAAGGCGCGCCCATTGCGGCGGCCGATCAGCGCATGCGACCGTTCGTCGTGATCGTAGAAATCGGGCGGCAACATGCCGACCGGCAGCAGGCCGTCGGCGCCGGTCTCGTCCAGCGTCACGAACAGGCCGAAGCGCGCGACGCCGTTGATCCGTCCGTCGAAGTTCTCGCCCACCCGTTCCGACATGAAATGCGCGACATAGCGGTCGATGGCATCGCGCTCCGCCGCCGCGGCGCGCCGCTCGGTCGCCGAGATGTGCTGGCCGGTCGCCTCGAAGGTCGCGGCCGCGTCGCCCGCCAATCCGTCCTCGCCGAAACCGTAGGCGGCAATGAGCGCGCGGTGCACCAGCAGATCGGAATAGCGCCGGATCGGCGAGGTGAAGTGCGCATAGCGCTGCAGCGCCAATCCGAAGTGTCCGAGATTCTCCGGCGAGTACACTGCCGGCATCTGCGATCGCAGCGTGAGGGTGTGGATCATCGCCGCGTACGGCGTGCCCTTGGCCTGCTCCAGCAGGCGCGTGAAATGCTTGGGCCGGATCACCTGGCCGCGCGCCAGCTTGAATCCCAGGCCCTCGATGAACTGCCGAAGCGCCTCCACCCGCACCGGATCCGGCTGATCGTGCACGCGGTACATGCAGGGTTGTCGGCGCTTCTCCAGCGCCTCTGCGGCCGCCACATTTGCCGCGATCATGAACTCCTCGATCAGGCGATGGGAGTCGAGCCGGCTGCGCGGCACGATGCGCTCGATATGGCCGTCCTCCCCTAAGAACACGCGCCGCTCCGGAATATCGAGATCGAGCGTGCCGCGCGCCTCGCGCGCCTTCAGCAGCGCCCGGAACGCCCCGTAGAGCGGCTGGAGGATCGGCTTCACCAGCGGCCGCGTGAAATCGTTGGGCCGGCCGTCCTGCGCCTCCTGCACCTGCTCGTAGGTCAGGCGCGCCTGCGAGCGCATCAGGCCGCGCAGGAAGCGATGGCGCAGCTTGTTGCCCTTGGCGTCGATGACGATCTCGACCGCCATGCAGGGCCGGTCCTCGTTCGGCTTCAGCGAGCACCAGCCATTGGACAGCTCCTCCGGTAGCATCGGCACTACCCGGTCGGGAAAGTAGGCCGAGTTGCCGCGCTCGCGCGCGGTCTTGTCCAGCGCATCGCCGGCGCGCACGTAATGCGCGACGTCGGCGATCGCCACCAGCAGGCGCCAGCCGCCTTGGTTCTTCTCGTCGGTATCCGGCTCGGCGAACACCGCGTCGTCGAAGTCGCGCGCGTCGTCGCCGTCGATGGTGACCAGCGGCACTTGGCGCAGGTCGGTGCGCTTGCCAGGCGTCGCCGGCCCGGCTTCCTTCGCTTGCGTGAGTGCGGCGGGCGAGAACTGGAACGGAATCTGGTGCTCGGCGATCGAGATGAGGCTGATGGAGCGCGGCTCGTCGGCGCGCCCGATGCGCTCCACCACGCGCGCCTTCGGCGTGCCGAGCCGGCGCGCCGGCTCCGCTTCGACGATCACGATGTCGCCGGATCTCGCCGTGCCGATGTCGCGCGGATGGACCTGGAACTCGGTCTTGATACGCTTGTCGGTCGGCGTCAGGCGGCCGAACCCGTCGCGGCCCTTCTCGAACAGCCCGACCACGCGCTGGGCGCGGCTCTCCAGCCGGCGGATGGCGCGCGCTTCGTACACGTCGGCATCGGTCTGCTTCAGCGATACCAGCACGCGGTCGCCGGCGGCGAGCGGCCGGTCGATCTTCTTGTCGTCGATGATGACAATCTTCGGCTCAGCGTCGTCTGGGCGCAGGTCGACCGGGCGCGCCCACAGGTCGCCGTCGGCGTCCGGGCCGATCACCTGCACGACTGTCACCTCAGGCAGCTGGCCGGCGGCCGCCAGCTGCCTCCGGGTGCGGTCGACCTGGCCTTCCCTCTCCAGCTCCTTCAGCAGCGCCTTGAGCGGGATGCGGTCCGCGCCTTTCAGGTGGAAGGCGCGCGCGATCTCACGCTTGCCGACCGGCCCCTCGCTTTCGCGGATGAAGGCGAGGACCTGCTCCTTGGTGGGGAAGGGGACATGCTTCGCACCGCGCTTCTTCGCGGGTGCGTCGTCGTCGGCCGGCGGTTTGTCAGGCCTGCGGTGCTTTGAACTCGATTTCAATAAAGGCGAACTCGTGGTCGTTGGCGTTGATGACGTTATGCTCGATGCCGACGGGACGGTAATAGGATTGCCCGGCCGTCAGTTCCGCGAAGCGCTGCGTTTTCCCGTCGTCGATCTGCAACTTCCCGGTGGTCAGCGGCACCACGACATAGTCGTAGCTGTGCCGGTGCCAGGTGGTCTCGGCCCCCGGCGCGAACCGCCATTCGGTGACGAGCACCCGGTCATTGTCGACTTGCACGGTGGGCTTGGCAGGCGGGCGGGGCATAGGGGACTCGCACTTTCTTTTCGCGGCTGATCATACAGAGCCGCCCTCCCAATTGTCATCCTGCTCAAGCCCCCCACACACACACCCTGTCATCCCGGACACGCCGCGCAAGCGGCGTGAGCCGGGACCCATGCGTTCCATCAGCGCTGCGGCGACAGCGCATGGGTCCCGGGTCGCGCGGAGCCTGTCCTTGGGCCGCGCGCAGCGCGGACCCGAGGGCTTGCCCGGGATGACAGGGCGTGAGGTGCGATAGGTGGAGAGCTATTCCGCGCTCTTCTTCGCAGCTTTCTTGGCGGCCTTGGGTGCAGCCTTCACCGCTGCTTTCTTCTTAGCCTTCGGCTTGGCAGCCTTCTTCGCCGCCTTCGGCTTCACGTCCTTCGGCGCGGTCTCGCTCAGCTCCGTCTTGGCCGCTTTCTTCGCGGCCTTCTTGCCGAACCGGCTGCCACCGCCGCCCTTGGCGACGCGGTCGGCGATCAGGCCGATGGCCTGTTCCAGCGTCACGGACTCCGGCGCGATCTCCTTCGGGATGGTGGCGTTGACCTTGCCCCACTTCACGTAGTGGCCGTAGCGGCCGTCATGCAGCGTGACCGGCTGGTTGTCTTCCGGATGGTTGCCGATCGGCTTGCCGGGCGCGGCGCCGCGGCCGCGGCCCTTGCTCTCCTGCGCCAGCAGGTCGACGGCGCGGTTGAGGCCGATGGTCAGCACGTCGTCGTCCTTGGGAATCGACTTGTACTTTCCGTCGTGCTGCAGATACGGGCCGAAGCGCCCGATGCCCGCCATGATCGGCTTTTTCGTTTCCGGATGGTCGCCGACCACGCGCGGCAGCGACAGCAGGCCGAGCGCCAGATCGAGCGTCACCTGGTCCAGCGTGACGCCGCGCGGCAGCGAGACGCGTTTCGGCTTCTCGTCGCCGTCCTCGTCGAGCTGCACGTAGTGCCCGTAAGGCCCTTTGCGCAAGGTCGCCTTCTTGCCGGATTTCGGATCGACGCCGAGCTCGAGCGGGCCCGTCAGCTCGTTCTCCTCGCCGTTCGCCACCGCGAGCGGGCGGGTGTAGCGGCATTCCGGATAGTTGCTGCAGCCGATGAAGGCGCCGGTCTTGCCGAGCTTGATGCCGAGCTGGCCGGCCTTGCAGGCCGGGCAGACGCGCGTGTCGCGGCCGTCCTCGGTCGGCGGGAAGAAGTGCGGCGCCAGCGCCTCGTTCAGCACGTCGATGACCGCGGAGCGCTTGCCGATCCCTGAGTCCAGGAAGCTGACCGCGTCGTCCATGGATGGCATCGAATCGTCCTGGTCGTTGGCCGGCTGGTGCAGGCGGCTGAAATCCATCCAGAAGTCGCGCAGCACGTCCTTCCACTGCGCGCGCCCGCCGGAGATGTCGTCCAGCTTCTCCTCGAGATCGGCGGTGAAGCCGTACTGCACATAGCGGTCGAAGAAGTTCGTCAGGAACGCGGTCACCACGCGGCCGCGATCCTCCGGGATCAGGCGCTTCTTCTCGAGCCGCACGTAGTTGCGGTCCTCGAGCGTCTGCAGAATCGAGGTGTAGGTCGACGGCCGGCCGATGCCGAGCTCCTCCAGCCGCTTGATCAGGCTGGCTTCGCTGAAGCGCGGCGGCGGCTGGGTGAAATGCTGCTCCGGCTTGACCTCGCCGGCGTTGACGTTGTCGTTCGCCTTGAGGTCGGGCAGGCGCCGGCCGCTGTCTTCTTCGTCGCCGTTGGGATCGTCGCGGTCCTCCTGGTAGACCGACAGGAAGCCGGCGAACTTCACCACCGAGCCGGTGGTGCGCAGCATGGTCCTGCCGTCGGCGCTGGCGATGTCGATCGCCACCTGGTCCAGCTCCGCGCTCTCCATCTGGCTTGCGACCGTGCGCTTCCAGATCAAGTCGTAGAGCGCGGCCTCGTCCTCGCGCAGATGGCGGCGGATCTTGTCGGGCCGGCGGAACAAATCTGTCGGGCGGATCGCTTCGTGCGCTTCCTGCGCGTTCTTGGCGGTGCTCTTGTAGATACGAGGGCTATCCGGCAGGAACTCCTTGCCGAACTGCTCGACGATCAACTTGCGGCTGGCCTCGATCGCGTCCTGCGCCAGCGTGACGCCGTCGGTGCGCATGTAGGTGATGACGCCGATGGTCTCGCCGTCGATGTCGACGCCCTCGTACAGCCGCTGCGCGATGCGCATGGTGTGGCTGGCGCCGAAGCCGAGCTTGCGCGAGGCTTCCTGCTGCAGGGTCGAGGTGGTGAAGGGCGGGAAGGGGTGGCGCTTGACCTGCTTGCGCTCGACTTCGGCGACCTTGAACGGCGCGCCGGCACGCACCTTGGCCGCGGCCGCGTGCGCCGCCGCTTGGTCGGCCAGGTCGAACTTGTCGAGCTTCTTGCCGTCGACGTGGGTCAGACGCGCGGTGAAATGGCTGCCGTCCGGGCCGGTGAAGTCGGCCTCGATGGTCCAATATTCGCGCGGCTTGAACGCCTCGATCTCTGCCTCGCGCTCGCAGATGATGCGCAGCGCCACCGACTGGACGCGCCCGGCCGAGCGGCTGCCCGGCAGCTTGCGCCACAGCACCGGCGACAGGGTGAAGCCGACCAGGTAGTCGAGCGCGCGGCGCGCCAGGTACGCGTCGACCAGCTCCTGGTCGATTTTGCGCGGGTTGTTGATGGCGTCGAGCACGGCGCGCTTGGTAATCTCGTTGAAGGCGACCCGCTCGAACGGGACCTTGCCCAGGCCGCGCTTGGATTTCAGCGCCTCGATGATGTGCCAGGAGATCGCCTCGCCCTCGCGATCGGGGTCAGTCGCCAGGATCAGCTTGTCGGCATCCTTGACCGCGTCGGCGATTTCCTTGAGCTGCTTCTGGCCGCGCCCTTCGACTTCCCAGTTCATCAGGAAGTCGTTTTCCGGCTGCACCGAGCCGTCCTTGGACGGCAGGTCGCGCACATGGCCGAACGAGGCCAGCACGCGGTAATCGCGCCCCAGGTACTTATTGATGGTCTTGGCTTTGGCCGGGGATTCGACAACGACGACTTTCATCTGCGTCTTGCGGCTCTCTAATGTCATTTTGGGGCTCCGGCAGCCGCC
>DATFDU010000441.1:0-6556 GCA_035251915.1 Dongiaceae bacterium
ATCAGCGCCAGCTCCTTGGACGCGATCTTGTCCTTGTATTTGCCGACCGCAGCCCGGTTGGCGTCCGGGATGAACTGCGGGAAGCCGCCGGTCGGGACGAACACGTCGAGCGTGGGGTTCTTCGCCATGGTGTCTTCGAACTGCTGCACCGAACGCGGGAAGTCGTCGTCGGTGTAGAGCGGACAGCCATCGATCTCAGTCCAGCCGTTCTGGCCGGTGAGCCGGTCGCCGGGCGAGGATGCCGACTTGACGCCGGCGAGCGTGTCGCGGATGCCCTGCATGCGCTCATTGTGGTTGGCCGCCGCCGCGCCGCCCGACTGGATGCAGATGGTGCCGCCCTTCGGCTTGATCGTCTGCGCGATCTTCGCCAGGTTCACGCCGATCTCGTAGTTGTGCGTGCCGATATAGGCGAGGCGCAGGTCCTTGTTCTCCGGCAGGGTGTCGGAGTCCCAGGTCAGCACCGGGATGTTGGCTTCCTTGGCCGCCTGGAGCGCAACCGCCATCGCGGCGGCGTTCGACGGCGCCACGGCGATGCCGTCGACGCCCTTGGCGACCAGGTCGAGCACGATCTGCACCTGCTCGTCGCCGCCGCCATGCTCGCCCGGGCCGATATACTCGCACTTGAAGGCGCCCGCCGACTCCGACTCCGCCTTCTTGCAGCCGTCGCGCGCCTGGTCGAAGAACGGATTGTTCATGTTCTTGGGCACCAGCGCGAAGGTGTATTCCGCCTGGGCAGACGCGGCGGCCATCATCGCACCAAGAGCCACCGCCGTGCTCAAAACAAGCTTCCTCATATCATCTCCTCCCGTCTTGTCTTTCACTGATTGTCCGCAGTGAATCGGCTCTAGCGGTGCTTCCTCGGCAGGAAATAACCCGTCAGCGTCGTCATGAACGACTTGCCGCTGGTCATCATGCCGAGCAGAACCGCAAGAACGATGAAGGCGCCGACGAACGCGCCCTGCCAATTCGAATCGATGCCGGCCATCAGCAGCGCGTTGCGGATGACCTCCAGGAACGCCGCGCCGATCACCGCGCCATAGGCGGTGCCGGCGCCGCCCATCAGGTTGGCGCCGCCGATCACCGTCGCGGCGATCACGCGCAGCTCATAACCCTGGCCCATCGCGTTGATGGCCGAACCGTTGAAGCCGAGCAGCAGCAGCGACGCGACGGTCGCGGTGAAGGCCGAGAACACGTAGGCCTGGAACTTGATCCAGTCGACCGGCACGCCGGTCATGCGGGCGCCCTGCTCGTTGCCGCCGATGGCGAACAGGTGGCGGCCCCAGGCCGTGAAGTTGAACAGGAAGCCGACGAACAGCGCCAGCACCACCATGGTCCAGAAATGCGACGACAGCTGCGGCATCCAATCCGCCGCCCATCCCTCCGGCGCGTGCAGCGGCCACTTGGCCTGGCCGATTGCCTTTACGGTCGGCGCATCGGGCCCGAACTTGTACAGCATCTGGTTGCCGGAGAACACGACCGCCAGCGAGCGCGCGAACGACAGCATGCCGAGCGTCACCACGAAGGACGGCATGCCGACATAGGCCACGAAGAACCCGTTGACGACCCCGCACAGAAGGCCTGTGACCATCCCCATGGCGAAGGCGACGTACCACGGATATTCCCAGGTCAGGAACAAGCCCGCGACGATGGCGACCAGGCCCATGATCGAACCGACCGACAGGTCGATGCCGCCGGTGATGATCACGATGGTCATGCCGAGCGCCATGATGCCGAACGGCGCGAAGTTGCGCGCGACATTGCCGATGTTGTTCGCGGTGCCGAAGCTCGGCTCGATCGAGGCCATGATCGCGGCCAGGATGAACAGCGCCACCGTCACCCAGAACGGCTGGCTGGTGATGGCCCGCTTGAAAAGAGACTGCTCCTTGACCCCGACGACGTCGGAGATCGCCGCATGGTCGGAGTCGATGGTCATCTCGCGCTCATGCGGCACGGATCGCTCCTGTGATTAGTCCGGTGATCTCTTCCGGCGAGGTCTGCACGGTCTGCTTGTCGGCCACCTTGCTGCCGCGGCGCAGAACGATGATCCGGTCGGCGACCTCGAACACGTCGGGCATGCGATGGCTGATGAGGACGACCGAGACGCCCTGCGCCTTCAAGCGCCGGATCAGGCCGAGCACCTCGGCGACCTGGCGGACGGAGATCGCCGCGGTCGGCTCATCCATCAGGATCAGCTTCGCCTTGGTCAACCTGGTGCGCGC
Source organism: Dongiaceae bacterium (assembly GCA_035251915.1). Classification (GTDB taxonomy): domain Bacteria; phylum Pseudomonadota; class Alphaproteobacteria; order Dongiales; family Dongiaceae; genus Dongia_A. The sequence continues at coordinate 2,220 of DATFDU010000441.1, forward strand.
GATGGCCACCGCCTGGCGCTGTCCGCCGGACATCTTCCTGACCAGATCGCGCGGCCGGGTCTCGGACTTCAGCTCCTGGAACAGCGCGTCGGCCCGCTCCAGCATCGCGCGCTTGTCGAGGATGCGGAACGGCCAGATGCCCTTCTTGAGCTCGCGCCCCAGGAATACGTTCTGCGCGGCCGTCAGGTTGTCGGCCAGGGCGAGGTCCTGGTAGACCACCTCGATCCCCCTGGCGCGCGCTTCGCCCGGCTTGTGAAAGTGGCAGATCTCGCCGTCCACGGCGATCTCGCCATCGGTCGGCGGGAAGTTGCCTGCGATGATCTTGACCATGGTGGACTTGCCGGCGCCATTGTCACCCATCAGGCCGACGACCTCGCCCGCCCCGACGGTGAAGCTCAGCTCCGTCAGGGCGCGGATGGCGCCAAAACTCATGGAAACACTGCGCACGTCGAGCAATGTCACGCGGAGTCCTCCCTGTGCGATCGCGGCTCTCACGGCCGCTTCCCGCAATGAAACGATTGTTGCGACAAAGCCGCGATCCCGCAATAGAAATTCTATGGCTCGGACGCGGCAGCCCGTGACCAGCCTGTGTACTACTTGTACAGAGCAGGCCTCTCGACCAGGCCAACACTGACCGAGCGGTTCTCGGCCAGCGACAGCAGGCCCGCTTCGGCAACGGCCGCGGCCGCATAACCGTCCCAGGCGTCGGCTCCGGCACGCGCGCCGCCAGCAATTGCTCCGATCCAGGCCTGGGCCTGCAGCCGATAGGCATCGGCGAAGCGTGGCCGCCAGTCGGCGGGATAGGCGCTGCCGTGCGCCAGATCGAGATTGACCTCGGTGCGGTTCGGCGGGGCCAGGGAGATGGTGCCCTGTTCGCACACCAGCTCGCCGCGCACATCGTAGCCGTAGGTCGCATCGATGAAGATCTCGATATTCACCAGTTGCCCGCGCGCGGTTTCGAGGACAAGGAACACCGGCGCGCCGGGTGAGTCGGCGCGTGCCGCCTTCGGCCGGAACACCTGGATGCCGGCGAGCTCCGTGTCCAGCAGCCAGCGAGCGATGTCAAACTCGTGAACCGCCGAATTGCTGACCGCCATCCTGGAATCGAACCAGCTGGGCGCGGAGACGTTGCGGTGGATGCAGTGGAGCATCAGCGGATTGCCGAGACGGCCGGACAGCAGCCGGGCCTTCATCTCGACGTAAGCCGGATCGAACCGCCGCATGTAGCCGACCTGCACCAGCCGGCGCCCGAGCTTCGATTCCGCTGCGAGCACCTCGCGGCACTCGGCCGCGGTCGGCGCCAATGGCTTCTCGCACAGCACCGGCTTGCGCGCCTCGAGGCAGGCCAGCGTCAGCGCCTTATGCGTTGCATCCGGCGATGCGATCAGCACGGCATCGACATTGGGATCGCGGACCAGCGCGAACGCATCGGCCGCGACCGATCGCGCACCGGATTCGTCCGCGACCACTTTGGCACGCGCTGGATCGGCGTCGTGCACGGCCTGCAGGATGGCGCCGGGCACATGCGATGCCAGCACCCGCGCATGGTCGGCACCCATGACGCCGACCCCGATGATTCCGACCCGCACGCTCACGTCCGCTCTCCTTTGCTGCTCGCCGCTACTACACCTCAAGCCGCCGACGATTCCAAGCGCATGGTTAACGCGGCTGCCGCGATCGTCCGCACGAGAATGTCGTCGCAAGACTTCTCAGGCCCGGCGTGCATCTGTTTCGATCCCATATGTTGCCTGCATGACGCAGTGATGAAGAAAGGCCTGCAAATTAAGGTTAACCGTGCATGAACTCATAGCCCGGTGTGTCATCTTAGCCGTGCGGGTAGCTGACAATTTGAGCGAAATCATTGTTTAAATGTGTCCGACGACATCGGCGTATTCAGTTCCTCACCACTCACTGACACCAAGGGAATTACGGCCATGAGCAACATCTCGACTTTGACCCATATGTACGACACCAACGCGTCCACGCTTGCCGCGGCGCGCGCATCGGATGCTGGGATGGGCCTGGGCCCCAACCAGCTGAAGTGGCTGCGCGGCAACATCGACTCCTTCAAGGAGCTCGAGGATCAGCGGTGGCAGACGCGGCAGGACGCCGTGCGCGCCGCACGCATCGCGGGCCTGATCTAACGTCCGAGTTTGCGCAAGGGTGCCGGCACCCGACACCGGCACCAGGACAAGGCTGGCAGGCGACACGCGCGGGGTGAGTCGACAAGGCGCGTGGCGCCGCCAGCCGGTTTCTTCAGAGGCTGCTGCCCTTCAGCGGCGGCGCTGCCACCTCCGGCCACCTCGCTTCATCCGCTCTCGCCATTCACTTGCGGCGCGGCGCCTTGATGCTGCGTTGGCGCGGCACCCGTGGCGGACCCGGCTTGTTCGAGGTATCGCCGGTCTCTTGGACCTTGGGCCCGGCAGGTTCCAATGCGAGCCTGTCCGCTGCCAGTCGTGGCAGGCTGAATGGATCCAACCGCTCAATCATGCGCCGGGTATGACGGCTCACGACATCCCTCCCCGCTACGAGAATGATCGCCGCCCGATTTGGGGCGATCGTGGCAAGGGCCGGCTTACGGATGACTTACGGGATCAATTGGCGGGCGGGAAAACCAGCCAGGCCGCACGTGGCACCACCGTCACCTGCGCCGGCGTCAGCCCGATGAAATCGCCGTCGGATTGAATCGCCGCGCCGTCCGGCCGTCGGATCTCGATATCCTTGGCCGGGAGAATGCGGTAGCCCGGCATCCGGTGCAGGACGCCGAGCAGCAGCGCCAAGGCGTAGATCGCGACATGCAGGCGGCCGGCACGCTCGAACAGGCAGGTCTGCAGGACAGGACTGTCCAGCCGCGCTTCGGGCGCGCAGACAAATCTGCCGCCATAGCACCGGGCATTGGCGATGATGATCGAAGCAGCTTCGTATCGCACGCCATCGACATGCACCTCGAAGTGCGGAAGGCGGCCGCGGAGGAACTGCGAGAGGCTGGCGAGGACGTAAGCGCCCTTTCCCAGGATCCGCTTGAGCGCGGACGAGACCGTGGCCACGACGATGGCGTCGAACCCCACGCCTGTCATCAGCACGAATTTCCGGCCGTTGACGTCGCCCAGGCTGACGGGGCGTGCCTCCCCCTGGACGATCGTTCTGGCAATCTCGGCAGGCCGCGCGCTCAGGCCGATTTCGGCGGCAAGGACGTTGGCCGTTCCCATGGGAATGAGGCCGATGGGCGGAGAGTCCAGGGTCAGACCGTTGAGCACCTCGTTTACGGTGCCATCGCCGCCCGCGACCACGATCCGATCATATTCGGCGCTGGTGGTCCGCGACGTCACAGCGCGTGCATCGCCGGCACAGGTCGTCTGATGTATCGTGACGCGGCACCCCATCGCCTCCAGGTGCGCAATCACCTCGCGCAGCGAACCGCGCCGCCGCCCGGATGTGGGATTGTGAATAATGAGGATGCGGCCGGCGCCGGCTTGCGCAGGGCGCGCCGGGCTGTCGGTACGCACGGACCTGGCATCTGGAAGGTTGATGGCGGGTTCCTCCCGAAAACCTGCGAACTTGGTGGGCCCGGCAGGACTCGAACCTGCGACAACACCGTTATGAGCGGCGCGTTCTAACCAGCTGAACTACAGGCCCGGATTCAGATGACAGTAATCAGATGTCAGATGTCAGAAAAACGCAAGCGGCGCTCATCTGATCTCTGTCCTCTGTTCTCTGGCTTGTGCAGCACGCGCTCCTCGCGCGCGGTCAGGGTCGCCAGTCACCCGGGGTCGTGGTCTCGCGCAGGTTGGCCTGATCGCGGCGTCGAGCGGCAGCACCGCGTTCTTGTCCTCGATGAAGTCGCCGAGGTGGCTGTCTTCCTCGTCTGGATTTCTAACCCCGGTTGCGCCATAGTCCGCGACATCAAATAGTCGAGGCATCCACCATGAAAGACGTTTATGGGCGCGAGTGGCGCTGCGCCCTCAGCGGGGAAGCGCTTACGGGAATTCAGGCCGGAGTCATGAAGTCCCGCTACCGTGGTCGCCTGTGTCAGAAGAGCCCGTTTGATGCGGTGATCTATTGCCAACTGATCCAGTCATTGCTCCCCCAGACTATCATTGAGATCGGCACCAAAGAAGGAGGCAGCGTACTCTGGTTCGCCGACATGCAGTCGAACCATGGGATCAAGGGTCGCGTGGTTTGCGTGGATATCAAGCCGCTCTCCGAGCCATTGAACGACGATCGCGTGGACTTCCGAATCGGCAGTGCGCTGGACTTATCCGCATGCCTGCCTACCGATTATTTGGGGAGCCTGCCGCATCCTTGGCTCGTGATCGAGGACAGTGCTCATGCCTACG
>DATFDU010000442.1:0-8007 GCA_035251915.1 Dongiaceae bacterium
AAACGAATAGAAGAACTGCGCCTGATCAGCCGCTGTCGCCCCATCATCGATTCGTCCCCCCACAAATGGCGAGAAAGACGGAATCACGCTCACACCACCAACTCAACCGAGTTTTTCAACGGCATCGGCACAAAGCGGACATTGTGGCCGAACCCGACGGATGCGAAAATGCAACGGCGCGCCCGCCTTGCGACAAGCGCGCCGTCGAACGAGCGTGTTCGGCTTAGAAGTCGAAGCCGCCGATATTCTCCTTGGTGAAGGTGTACGGCGCGCCAAGCAGGATCTCCGAGCCGTTGATGACCTGGAGCTCGCCCAGCTTGCCCGCCTTCACCGAGGTGGCGCCCGGCTTCAGGTCGCCGTCGGCGACCGCGCGCAGCACGTGCATCGCGGCATAGCCGAGGTCGACCGGGTTCCACAGCACCACCGACTTCACGCAGTCCTTCTCGACATAGGGCTTCATCGCGTTCGGCGTGGCGAGGCCGACCACCGCGATCGAGCCACACTTGCCGGCTTGCGTGACCGCTTCCGCCGAGGCGGGGGTCGCGACCGAGGTCATGCCGAACAGGCCCTTCAGCTCATCGCCGTATTTGCTGATGAGGGTGTTGGCCTGGTTGAAGGACAGCACGTTGTCTTCCTGCGCCTCGACCGTCTCCAGCCACTTCATGTTCGGGTGGCACTTCTCGGCATAGGCGCCCATCTCCGCGATCCAGCGCGCCTGGTTGGGCGTGGTGAAGGTGGAGGTGACGATGGCGAACGCGCCGTCCTCGCCGATCTCCTTGGCCATGTTGTCGACCAGCGCCTTGGCGATGCCGTTGAACTCGGCCTGGTTCACGAACCACTGGCGCGCATCCGGCGTCGCGTTGGCGTCGTAGCCGACCACGTTGATGCCCTTCGACAGCGCCTTCTTCAGCACCGGCGCGATCGCGACCGGATCGTTGGCCGCGAACAGGATGCCGTCGACGCCGCTGGTGATGTAGTTGTCGATGAAGGTGATCTGCTCGTCGATGTTGGCCTTGGTCGGGCCGTCGGTCTTGACATCGACGTTGCCGAGCTCGGCCGCCGCGTCGGCGATGCCCTTCGAGGTCGCGTTGAAATAGCCGATGCCGATCAGCTTCGGCACGTCGACCACGGTGATCTTCTTGCCCTTGCGGTCCGGCGCGCCGGTCGGCTCGGCGCCGTCATAGGGCTTGGCGGCGGCAGCGGCCGGCGTCGCGTCGCACGCCAGCGGATTGGTCGGCAGGTCGTCGCCGCCGGTCCAGGTTTCGGCCCACGCCGTGCCGGTCAGGACCGTGAGCGCCACGGCCGCAAGCAAGCTCGTCCTTATCATCCTCTCCTCCATCCATTGACCCGGATTCTCATGAGGCCAGCCGCAGCCCGGATCTGCGCGCGGCTAGCCGTCGGTGTCCCGTCGCACCAGATTGCTGATGATGATCGTCGCGATCAGGATGAGGCCGATCACCACGATCGTGCCGTCGCCCTTCACGCCCGCCAAGGCCAAGCCGTTCTTCAGCGCCTGCATCAGGATGAGGCCGAGCAAGGTGCCGATGATGGTGCCGCGCCCACCGAAGATGCTGGTGCCGCCCAGCACCACCGCGGTGATGACGTCGAGCTCGAGGCCGGTGCCCATGTCGGAGCGCGTGGTCGAGACCCGCGACACGAAGATGATCGCCGCGAGTCCGGCGATGAGTCCGGAGGCCGTGTAGATCAGCAGGATGGTGCGGTCCACCGGTATCCCCGAGAAGCGCGCCGCCACGATGTTGGCGCCGGTCGCATAGGTCGCGCGCCCGAAGGTCGACATGCCGAGCACGACCGCGGCCGCTACGGCGCAAACCAGGAAGATCCAGAGCTGCGTCGGCACGCCCAGCACCTCGCCCTGCCCCAGCACGAAGAACCACTCCGGGTAGCCGCGCACCGAGCGCGCCTGGCTGATGCCTTCAGCGAGGCCGCGATAGAGCGCCAGTGTCGCCAGGGTCGCAATCAGCGGCGGCACCCGGAAGCGCGTGATGATGATGCCGTTGACCAGGCCGGCCAGGCCGCCGACGACGATGCCCAGGACCATCGCAAGCGGCAGGGGCATCCCCAGCTTCTGCCAGAACACGCCGAGCAGGATCGCAACCAGCCCGAGGATCGAGCCGACCGAGAGGTCGATCCCGGCGGAGACGATGACGAAGGTCATCGCGAGCGCGACCAGCCCGACCTCCGCCATCAAGCGGCCCTGGTTCAGCAGGTTTTCGACTGTGAAGAACCGGTCCGATTGCATCGCGAGCACCGCCAGCGCGAGCGCCAGCAGAACAGCGAGGATGGCCTCGTGGCGCAGCAGATAGCGGCTCATCTAGAGCCTCCCCGCCGCGCGATGCCGGCGCCGCCGTGTCATGTCGGCCAGAACCGTCGCCAGGATCAGGAGGCCAAGGACCGCGCGCAGCCAGTAGGCCGACACATTGAGGAACACCAGCGCCGAGCTGATGCAGGCAAACAAGATCGCGGCAAGCGTCGAGCCGATCACCGTGCCAGTGCCGCCGAGGATCGAGACGCCGCCGATCACCGACGCGGTGATGACGGTCAGCTCCAAGTTGGGCGGCACGGTGGATTGAATGACCTGCAGCTGGGTCGCGAACAGCAAGGCCGCAATTCCGGCGAAGAAGCCGTGCATGGCGAACGCCAGCACGCACACGCGCTCCGGATAAAGGCCCGACGCGCGCGCCGCCTCTGGATTGCCGCCCACCGCATAGATGGCGCGGCCAAGGCTGGCGTAGTGCATCCAGAACGCCATCAGCATGGTCAGGATCACCATGAAATAGACGGGAGCCGGAATGCCGAACAGGCGTTTCTGGGCAATGAAGAATTCCGGCGGCATGTCGGTGATCCAGGTGCCGCCGGTGACGCTGATGAGTCCGCCCTTCAGGATCGACAGCATGCCGAGGGTGACCACAATCGAGGGGATCCTGGCATAGGCGACCAGCGCGCCGACGAAGGTGTTGATCGCGACCCCGACCAGCACCGGCACGGTCCACGCCACCCACACGGGGTAGCCCTGCACCGCCAGCGTCCCCGCGATGGTCGCCAGCACGCCGATCAACGATCCGACCGACACGTCGATATGGCCGGTGATGATGACGAGGCTCATGCCGATGGCCGCGACCGCGATATAGGCGTTGCCGGAAAAGATGTTGATCAGGTTGTTGTCGCCGAGGAAGCGCGGATTGACCGCGCCCACGATCACGAACAGGGCGACAATCGCGCCGAGCACCACGAACTCCTGCCCGTATGCCTCGAACAGCCGCGAAAGGCCGGAGCGCCGGTGGTTGAGGGTGCCCGCGACCGCCATCACGCCGCCTCCCCGGAGGCGTTTGCCAGGGTCATGGCGGCTCCAACGGCCTCGGCTGTCGCATCGGCGCGATCGAACTCAGCCACCAGCGTGCCATTCTTCATCACCAGCACGCGGTCGCTCATGCCCAGCACCTCCGGCAGCTCGCTGGAGATCATCAGGATGCCGAGCCCGCGCGCCGCGAGCGCGCTCATCAGGGCATGGATCTCCGACTTGGCGCCGACGTCGATGCCGCGCGTCGGCTCGTCCATGATGAGGATGCGCGGCTCGGTCGCCAGCCATTTCGCCAAGACCACCTTCTGCTGGTTGCCGCCCGAGAGCTGCTTCACGATCTGGCGCGGGCCGCGCGCGCGAATGCCGAACTTGGCGATCGACTCGCGCGCCAGCCGCTCCTCCTTGCGGTGATCGATCAGGCCGCCCTTCGCCAGCGTCTTCAGCACCGTGAGCGAGACGTTCTCCTGGATGCTCTGCGGCCGCACCAAGCCTTGCAGGCCGCGGTCCTCCGGCACGTAGGCGATGCCGAGGTCGCGCGCCTGCTGCGGGCTGTGGATGCTGACGGCCTTGCCGTCCACCAGGATCTCGCCCGACGTCGCCGGCGTGATGCCGAAGATGGTCAGCGCGGTCTCGGTGCGGCCCGAACCGATCAGTCCGGCGATGCCCAGAATCTCGCCGGCTCGCAGGGTCAGCGACACATCGCGCACGACGCCGCCGAAGCCGAGCTTGCGCAATTCCAGCAGCGGCGCGCCGATGCTGGTGTCGCGCTTCGGGAACAGCTGGTCGATCGGCCGGCCCACCATCATGGACACCAGCTTGCGTTCGTCGAGCTCGCCGATCGCCGCGGTCCCGACCCGCGCGCCGTCGCGCAGTACCGTCACACGGTCGGCCAGAGCGAAGATTTCCGGCAGCTTGTGGCTGACATAGACGATGCCGACGCCCTTCTCGCGCAGCATGCGCACGATCGACAGCAGCTGCTGGACGTCTTCCTCCACCAGCGAGGCGGTCGGCTCGTCCATGATGAGGACCCGCGCATCCTGCGACAGGGCGCGCGCGATCTCGACCCGCTGCCGATTCGCGACCGACAGCGCGCCGACCCGCGCATCGACGTCGATATGCTGGCTCTGCAGCCGGTCGAGCAGCGCGCGCGCGCGTTCGCGCATCTGCGGCCAGTCCAAGCCGCCCCACTTGGCACGTAGGGCGTGGCCCATGAAGATGTTCTCGGCAACCGACAGATCCGGGAATAGCAACAGCTCCTGGTGCACGACAGCGATGCCTTTCGTCGCTGCCGCCCGCGGCGAGGTGAAGTTCGCGGCCTCGCCGTCCACCCGCATCTCGCCCGCATCGGCGCGATGCACGCCGCCCATGATCTTGATCAGCGTCGACTTGCCGGCGCCGTTCTCGCCGACCAGCGCATGCACTTCGCCGGCGCGCACGTCGAACGAGATGTCCTGCAGCACGCGGACGTTCGCGAAGGACTTGGAGATGCCGGAGAGCTCGATCAGTGCACTCAACGCACACACTCCCGACGACGCCGCACGCCGGTGCGGTCACCCCTGCAGGTCATGCATGCAAGGCGGCGAGCAGACTTCGCTCGAACCATATGGACTGGCCTCCCCTGCGTCGATCTCTTGCGCCGATCCCTGTGATATTTCTTGTTCTATCGCCGGCGGCCTTTCTTCACGCAACCAGCGGAGATTCTTCCCGATCACCCGAGCTTTCCGGCACGGCGATCAGCAGTCTGATCCCGGCATCTTCCACCATGCGCCGCGCTTCATCGCTGACGCCGTCGTCCGTGATGATGGTGGTCGCGCGCTCCAGCGGACAAAGGACTAGGCTCGAGCGGTTCTGGAACTTCGTTGAATCGACCAGCAGCACCAGCTCCTCTGCCTGCCGCATCAGGCGCTGCTCCGACTGGATGATGAGCGCATCCGATTCCATGATGCCGAGCGCACTCACGCCCTGCGCGCCCATGAACATGCGCTTGGCGTAGAAATGCACTGTCCCGTCGTTCTCGAACGGGCTCAGGATGATGCTCTGCTCGCGAAAGATCGTGCCGGCGGGCACCATGACCGTGCAGCGCGATTGCTTCAGCAGATGCTCGGAGATCGGGAAGGAATTGGTCAGTACCTGCAGCCGGTGCCCTGTCAGGTAATGCACCATCTGGAAGGTGGTGGTGCCGCCATTGATGATGATCGCCTCGCCGTCGTGGCACAGCCCGACCGCCGCGCGCGCGATGGCCCGCTTCTGCGCGAGGTTGACCGACTGGCTCTGCCAGAAGGATCGCGCTGCGAGCGTGCCGACCGGATGGATCGCCTCGGCGCCGCCGCGCACCTTGCGCAGGCGCCCTTCCTCCGCGAGCGCCGCGATGTCGCGCCGGATCGTCGCTTCCGAGGCTCCGGTATACTCCATCACATCCTGCACGGTGACGACGGCCCGCTCCTGGACCGCGCTCAAGATGATTCGATGCCGTTCCCGCTCGTGCATTCGCTCCCCTTCTCCTCGGATGATTCCGGCAAGTTCGGTCCAAGTCAATCACATTCAATCGAAAACCGTCATACTGCACCGCAAAATGACGGTCTGTGAGTGAAAAAGATTGACGCATGTCGGGAACGAGACGATGCTGCCTGGTCAATCACGTCGCGCAGGGAGTATCCGCATGGCCGAGTTGGCCCAGATCGAGCTGTTGGAAAACCGCTGGGACGAGGCGCATGCCGCCACGCTCGATGAGCCCGGGCGGCTGCTCTACCGCTCGCATCTGCTCGGCGCCGACATGCGCATCACCAACTACGGCGGCGGCAACACCTCGGCCAAGGTGAAGCAACGCGATCCGCTCACGGCCAAGGATGTCGAGGTGCTGTGGGTCAAGGCCTCCGGCGGCGACGTCGGCACCATGAAGCTCGACGGCTTCGCCACGCTCTACATGGAGAAGCTGCAGCATCTGAAGACGATCTATCGCGGCGAGAAGCACGAGGACGAGATGGTGGGTTACCTGCCCCACTGCACCTTCAACCTCAATCCACGCGCGGCCTCGATCGACACGCCGCTGCATGCCTTCATCCCGTATGCGCACGTCGATCACATGCACCCCGATGCCGTCATCGCCATCGCGGCGATGAAGAACAGCAGGACCATCACGCAGAAGGTGTTCGGCGACGAGATCGGCTGGCTGCCCTGGCGCCGGCCGGGCTTCCAGCTCGGCCTCGATCTCGAGCGCTTCGTGAAGGAGCATCCGAAGGCCAAGGGCGCCGTGCTCGGCGGCCACGGCCTCATCACCTGGGGCAACAGCGCCAAGGAGTGCTACGAGGTCACGCTGCGCGCCATCAACAAGGCGGTGCGCTGGTTCGCCGAGGAGACCCGTGGCAAGCAAGCATTCGGCGGCGCAAAGGTCCAGGCGCTGCCGCAGGCCGACCGCCGTCGCATCGCCGGCCAGCTGATGGTCGAGATCCGCGCCCGCATCGGCGGCAACGAGAAGAAGGTCGGCCACTTCGACGACCAGGCCGTGGTGCTCGAGTTCGTGAACGCGCGCGAGCTCGGCAGGCTCGCCGCCATGGGCACCAGCTGCCCGGACCATTTCCTGCGCACCAAGATCGCGCCGCTGGTGGTGCCGTTCGATCCGGTGTCCAAGAACCTCGACACCGCGGTCTCCGGCCTCGACAAGGCGATCGCGGACTATCGCGCCGACTACGCCGCCTACTACGACCGCTGCAAGCACGCCGACAGCCCGAGCATGCGCGACCCCAACGCCGTCGTGTATCTGGTGCCGGGCATCGGCATGATCACCTTTGCCCGCGACAAGGCGACCGCGCGCATCGCCGGCGAGTTTTACGTCAACGCCATCAACGTGATGCGCGGCGCGGCGCTGGTGGATTCCTATGTCGGCCTGCCGGAGCAGGAAGCCTTCGACATCGAATACTGGCTGCTCGAGGAAGCGAAGCTGCAGCGCATGCCGAAGCCCAAGTCGCTCGCCGGCCGCATCGCGCTGGTGACCGGCGGCGCCGGCGGCATCGGCCGCGCCATCGCCGCCAAGCTGCTGAGCGAAGGCGCCTGCGTCGTGCTCGCCGACATCGACCAGAAGGCGCTGGCGGAGACCGAAGCCGGTTTCGCCAAGACGTTCGGCAAGGACCAGGTGCGCAGCGCCGTGATGGATGTGACCGACGAGAACGCGGTCGCCGCCGCCTACGCCCACGCCGCGACCGAGTATGGCGGCCTCGACATCCTGGTCTCCAATGCCGGCATCTCGACCGCCGCGCCGATCGATGAGACCGACCTCGCAATCTGGGACCGCAACATGGATATCCTGGGCAAGGGCTATTTCCTGGTGTCGCGCGAGGCGTTCCGCGTGATGAAGCGGCAGAAGCTGGGCGGCGCGATCGTGTTCATCGCGTCCAAGAACGGCCTCGCCGCGTCGGTCAACGCCTCGGCCTATTGCACCGCCAAGGCGGCGGAGATCCATCTGGCGCGCTGCCTGGCGCTCGAGGGCGCCGACCACGGCATCCGCGTCAATGTCGTGAACCCGGACGCCGTCCTGCGCGGTTCCGGCATCTGGTCGAGCGAATGGCGCGCCCAGCGCGCCGCCGCCTACAACATGAAGCCGGACGAGCTGGAGGAGCACTACCGCAAGCGGTCGATGCTGAAGCGGTCGGTCTATCCGGAGGACGTGGCGGAGGCGACCTACTTCCTCGCCT
>DATFDU010000443.1:0-16786 GCA_035251915.1 Dongiaceae bacterium
CTATTGCATGCCGCAGGTCGCGAGCGTCGGGCTCACCGAGCAGGCCGCCAAGGACAAAGGCTACGATGTCAAAGTGGGCAAATTCCCCTTCATCGGCAACGGCAAGGCGATCGCCCTGGGCGAACCGGAAGGGCTGGTCAAGACCGTGTTCGACGCCAAGACCGGCGAATTGTTGGGGGCTCATATGATCGGGGCGGAGGTGACGGAGCTGATCCAGGGCTATACCATCGCCAAGACCATGGAGACGACCGAGGCCGAGCTGATGCACACCATCTTCCCGCACCCGACCCTGTCGGAAATGATGCACGAGGCGGTGCTGGCAGCCTACGGCCGGGTCATCCATATGTAGAGACGGACGATGAACACAGACCTGAAGCTTCGCCACCCCGAGAAGGCGCATCGCCCGGATAGTCCGGTGCAGCGCAAGCCGGACTGGATCCGGGTCAAGGCGCCGACCAGCAGCGAGTATGCCGAGACCAAGGCGCTGGTGCGCAAATACAACCTGCATACCGTATGCGAGGAAGCGGCCTGTCCGAACATCGGCGAGTGCTGGCAGCAGAAGCACGCCACCTTCATGATCCTGGGATCGGTCTGCACCCGCGGCTGCGCCTTCTGCAATGTCGCGACCGGCCGGCCCGACCAGCTCGATCCGCACGAGCCGGATCACGTCGCGGAGGCCTGCGCGCAGCTGGGCTTGAAGCATGTGGTCGTGACCTCGGTGGATCGCGATGATCTGGACGACGGCGGCGCCGGGCACTTCGCCCAGGTGATCCGCCGCATCCGCGTGGTCTCGCCAGGCACCACCATCGAGGTGCTGACGCCGGATTTCCTCAACAAGCCGGGCGCAATCGCCAAGGTGGTCGAGGCCAGGCCTGATGTCTTCAACCACAATCTGGAGACGGTGCCGCGGCTCTATCGCTCGGTGCGGCCGGGGGCGCGCTATTTCACCTCGCTGCGCCTGCTGCAGAGCGTGAAGGAGATCGACCCGCTGATGTTCACCAAGTCGGGCATGATGGTCGGCCTGGGCGAGGACAACAACGAGGTCTTCCAGGTGATGGACGACCTGCGCGCTGCAGAGGTCGATTTCCTCACCATCGGCCAGTATCTGCAGCCGACCAGGAAGCATCACGCGGTCGAGCGCTTCGTGCCGCCGGCGGAGTTCGAGATGTTCAAGCGCCAGGCGATGGGCAAGGGCTTCCTGCTGGTCGCGGCCTCGCCGCTGACTCGCTCGTCGCATCATGCCGGCGATGATTTCGCGCGGTTGCGGGCAGCACGTGAAGCCCAATCGAAGGCGGGCGCCGTTGCGGAATGAAGGTACACACCGAACAAAAGATCCTGCCCTTCAAGCCGGACGAGATTTTCGAGCTGGTCGGTGACGTCGCGAAGTATCCCGAGTTCCTGCCCTGGTGCACCGGTGCGCGCATCCGCGAGAAGCAGAAGACCTCGACCGGCGAGACCATGATCGCCGACCTGATGATCGGCTTCAAGATGGTGCGCGAACGATTCACCAGCAGAGTCGATCTCGATCGAACCGATCTGCACATCGACGTCGAATACCTTCAGGGTCCGTTCAAGCATCTCAAGAACCACTGGACCTTCACCGCGACGCCGCGGGGTCAGTGCCAGATCGACTTCCATCTGGAGTTCGAGTTCAGCTCGGTCATGCTCCAGAAGCTGATCGGCGTGCTGTTCCACGAAGCGGTGCGGCGCATGGTCGCCGCCTTCGAGACGCGTGCCTACCAGCTTTACACGCCGATCTCGTAGTAGACCCGACCTTCCAGCCGCTGAAACGCGTCCGGCTCCTTGGCGAGGTCGGCACGCGCGGCCGCGACGGCGCCGATGACGGCATCGAGCGCATCGCCGCCTTCGTTATCCAGCAGCAGGCGCCGCATGGATCGTGCCGGCGCCGCGAGCGCACCGCGGTCGATCAGGTGATCGAGGATTCGCTGGCGCGCCTTGCGATGGATCGCTTCCTTTCCCTTGTAGGGTGGATAGAGGTCGATCGATTTCAGCGTGCAGGCGGCGCAGACCTCGATCAGCGTCGGCTTGCCGGCATGGAGCTTCTGCTGCGGGCGCACGATGGCGCGGCCGGCACGCACCAGCGGACCGACCACGCCGGTGATGCCCCACCAGGTCTGCCGATAGAGCCTCAGGTTGTACGAGTTGAAGGGAGTGCCGGCGATCCGGTCGGTCATGCGCTTGTGCTCGATCGCGTTATGGCGCGACCGCATGATCGAGCGGAAGCTGTCGGCATCCGCGAACTCCGCCGCATAGCGCAGCGCGAAGCTGCGCCAGCTGCGTGCAGTGACCAGGTCGCGCGGCAGGCTGAACGGAAAATCGCAGCCGACCCGCGCTTCGCCCAGCGCCGCGATATGGCGGGCGAGGGCGGGCACAGCTTCGGCCGGCGTCCTGCCACCGCCCGGCAGATCGACCGCCGCGACGCAGGTCGCGAGCGCGAATGCGCCGGTGGCGTCCTGGCGCCCTTCGGCGACCCAGATCTTGCGGCCGGCATCGCTGGCGCCGCTGAAATCCACGCCGAGAATGCGCGTCATGTCGGTTGCAGCGACAACGAAGATGCGAGCCTGGATCTGCGCTCGCATGCGTAGCCCACCACGCCGGCGAGCCAAAGCGATGTCAGCCATCCGATTGCGCCCAGCACAAACGAAAAATACGAGTACCAGGGAAGGCGACCGCCACTGAAAAGGTCAAAACCGTAGAAGCCGCCCAAGGTGGGAAGAGTACCGACCAGAACGGCAATGCACAGTACCCAGACCGCGTGACGGTCGCGTACGCGGTCAAGCGCCCAGGCGCCGCAGATCACCGGGACTGTGTAGGCCAGGAAGCAGACGGCAGACGTTATGACAAGGCCGGCAGCCACGGCGATCGCGACAAACGCCGCCTGGTAGATCAGGCCATCCTCCGCGAACGCATCCACCGGCGTTTGACCGTACTCGTTCTGGTTCAGAAAAAGGAAGTAGATGCCGGTCGGTACATACAGAATCACCATCAGCAGCGTCATCGGCCAGGCGACCTTTCGCCAGATCGCCGGTGCATCGATCTGGATGGCTGCAATCCAGTAGTAGGTAGCCAGTGCCGGGAGAAGGCCGCCGCTGAAAATGCCCCAGATCGCGACCGGATTCCCCGACCGCAGCACTTGCTCCAAGGAGCCCTGGGTCAAGTTGAAGATCACCAGGATGACGCACAAGCCCAAGCCGCTGGTGAAGGACGACTGCGACAAGCGAGACCATAGATCGCCGGAAGCGTCCGTGTGCTCGTTCAAATCGACGGGTGCGCCAGCCATGCTGCGTGAGACCAGAGCATGGACTGGCTCGAGGAACAGCGCCGCCAGGAAGCCCAGGACCACGATGGCGGTGAGGCCGCGCGGCGTGGCGGCACCGCGCAGGGCCAAGGCAAATTCCTCCTGGCAGAGCATCGTGCCTACGATGCCGCCCGCAGTGGCGGCGAGAACGCCGCGCAGCAGCGTGTGTCGATCCTCGACTGATTGTGGGCGCCCCGCCATTTCCGCCCAAACCTCAGGGCTGAGGGTCCTGCCGAGCCAGCCGCCAACCGCACGTACGCCGGGAATTGTCCGGTTCCGCAGGAGCCAGTGCAGCGCCGCCGTACCAGCCGCTCCAGCCACGCTGGCGATCGTCATCCACATCGAAAACAGGATCAGTGGTGGATCAAATGGCCGGGCACTCCCTGCCAGCAGCAGGCTGGTTCCCATGATGACTGCGCCAGCGACGGCGGCAATGCCTGGGCGCGTCACGAGAATTGCCGAGATCAAGCAGAGCCCTGCGGCCTGCAGCGTGAACAACCGCAACTGCACCACTGCATCGGCATGGGGCGTAAAGAACGACCAGAACTCGTTCAACATGATGTCCCCCCGGACCCCGGATTACAATTCGCCGTCGACGGTCAGGCGGCAGGGTCAGCCTATCGCCTCGGCCAGCATCTCCAGCGCGCGCTCGACCGTCGCCTGGCGGATGGCGGCGCGGTCGCCGTGGAACTGGTGGCGCTCGATCGCGGGTTCGGTGCCGCGCCGTGCGACGGCGAGATAGACCAAGCCAACGGGCTTTGCTTCCGTGCCTCCACCGGGGCCGGCAATGCCGGTCACGGCGACGGCGACATCCGCTTTGGAATGCTTGAGCGCGCCCGCCGCCATCTCGCGCGCCACATGCACGCTGACCGCGCCATGATGCGCAATGAGATCGGCCGGCACGCCGAGCTGGCTCTTTGCCTCGTTGGAATAGGTGACGTAGCCGCGATCGAACACGTCGGACGAACCCGCGATGTCGGTGATGGCGGCAGCGATCATCCCGCCGGTGCAGGATTCCGCCGTGGCAATGCGCAGGCGCTTGGCGCGGTAGAGGTCGAGGAGGGTTGTTGCGTCCATGATTGCGCCGCTTCCTTCCTCCCCGTGTCGGGGGAGGGGGACTTTTCGTGTTCAACTCGCCGGCAACGCCACCGTCGCCGTCGCTTGCGCGGCAATTCCTTCGCCGCGGCCGGTGAAGCCGAGCTTCTCCGTGGTCGTCGCCTTTACGCTGACGCGGTCGGCGGAAATTTTCAAGATTTCCGCGACGCACTTGACCATCGCGTCGCGGTGCGGGCCGACCTTCGGCCGCTCGCAGATGATGGTGACGTCGCAGTGGACGACGCGGCCGCCGCGCTCCGCCACCAGCTTGGCGGCGTGGTCTAGGAACTTCCAGGATTTGGCGCCGCGCCATTTCGGATCGCTCGGCGGGAAATGCGCGCCGATGTCCTTGGCGCCGATCGCGCCCAGCACCGCGTCGGTGATCGCGTGCAGGCCGACATCGGCGTCCGAATGGCCCTCCAGCGCCATGTCGCAGGGAATGCGGATGCCGCACATGGTGATGCCGTCGCCGGGAGTCAGCCTGTGCACGTCGAAGCCGTTGCCGGTGCGGAACTCCATCTGTGTGCCGATCATGCGTTCCGCCCGCTCCATGTCGTCCTGAGTCGTGACCTTGAAGTTGCGCTCCGAGCCCATCACGAAAGTGACGGGAATGCCGGCCGCTTCCGCCACCGCCGCGTCGTCGGTCAGTTCGCCGCCCGCGACCTTGCGGTGCGCCTCCAGGATAGCAGCGAAATGGAACGCCTGGGGCGTCTGGGCGCGCCACAGGTCGCGCCGGTCGACGGTATCGCCGACCCGGTCCCCTGCGCCGCGCTTGATGGTGTCAACCACCGGCAGCGCGACCAGAATGGCCGGATGCTGCGCCAGCGCCTCGATGGTCCGGCTGATCGTGCCAGGATCGATCAGCGGCCGCGCGGCGTCGTGGATCAGCACATAGTCCGGCCGCTCCGCGACGAGCCGTTCCAAGCCGTTCAGCACCGAGCCTTGCCGGGTCGCGCCGCCGTCGACCGGCGGCAGCAGTTTGGCCACGCCGGCGCCGGCCGAGTCATAGAGATCGCGCTGCGCCGGATGGATCGCCACCACGATGCCCGCGATGCCGGGATGCGCGGCGAAGGTCTCCAGGCTGTGGCGAAGCATGGGCTTGCCGGCGAGCGTTTGGTACTGCTTCGGGAGGTCGCCGCCAAAGCGCTGGCCGCTGCCGGCGGCGACGACGAGAACGAACGTGCGAGCTGAGGGCATTTCCAGAAAGGTATGAGGCGCGTTTGCCAAGGCCCGGCAGTTTAACGATAATGCGCGCCATGTCGACCTTTCCGATTGCCGCGGTCGCGGCTGTCTGCACCCTTCTCCCGATCGCCATCCTCGCCGGCCAGGGCCGGCTGGAGCGCAATGCGCTCGGCTGGCTGCTGCTGGCGGCTGCCGTCATTGGCGGCTCGCTGCCGGCGATCGTCGAGCTGCAGTCGGGCTGGCGCGCGGGGCTGGCGGCCAGCCTGGACGTCACGGTCGCGGCGATGCTGGTGGTGTTCGCGGCGACGGTCATCCTGAATGCGGTGGCCCTGCGCCTTGCCGCGCTGGTCGGGCCCTATGCGATCCTGCTGATCGTCCTCGGCTGGATCGCGTCGTTGTTCCAGAGCGAGCCGCCTGTGGCCGTCGCGCCCGGCGCGTGGTTCGCCGGCCACGTCGTGCTCGCCATTGGGGCCTACGCAGCCCTGACCCTGGCGGCGCTGGCCGCCTTCGGTGTGCTGCTGGAGGAGCGGGCCTTCAAGGCGCGGGCGGACGGCTGGTCGACCCGCATGCTGCCGCCGCTGGCGGAGACCGAGGCGCTGCAGAATGCGCTCCTGAAGCTGGCGGCGATCCTGCTGCTGCTGGCGCTCGCGACCGGTGCCGCCAACGAGTTCCTGGCGATCGGTCGCGCACTCGAGTTCAACCACAAAATCCTGTTGTCTTTCCTTGGCTTCGGCGTTGTTCTTGTGCTGCTGGTGCTGCACCATCGGACCGGCCTGCGCGGGCGCAAGGCGGCGCGGTGGCTGCTGACGGGGTACCTGCTGCTGACCCTGGCCTATCCGGGGGTCAAGTTCGTCCGCGAGATCCTGATCGGGCAAGGTTAGCCTTTGGATTGGGGCGATCTTTTTTGCTTTGCAGCATCAACCCGCCGGCCTATAACTCTGCTCAGTTTTTGGGCAAGCCAGACGCGTGATGAAAAAGTGAGCATCCAGATTGGCCCGGTGAAACTCGAAGATCCGGTGATTCTGGCGCCGATGTCCGGCGTCACCGACCTGCCGTTCCGCCGCCTGGTGAAGCAGAGCGGGGCAGGGCTGGTGGTCTCCGAGATGATCGCGAGCGAGGCCATGATCCGGCAGAACCGGCAGTCGCTGCGCATGGCCGAGAACGTGCCGGAAGAAGCGCCGATGGCGGTCCAGCTCGCCGGCTGCGAGCCTCATGTGATGGCCGAAGCCGCCAGGCTCAACGAGGACCGCGGCGCCGCCATCATCGACATCAATTTCGGCTGCCCGGTGAAGAAGGTGGTGAACGGCGAAGCCGGCTCCGCCCTGATGCGCGACGAGGTCAAGGCCGGCAAGATTCTGGAAGCAACCGTCAAGGCCGTGAAGCTCCCGGTGACTCTGAAGATGCGCAAGGGCTGGGACGATGCCAACCAGAATGCTCCGCGCCTCGCCAGGATCGCGGAAGAGAGCGGCATCAAGATGCTGACCGTGCACGGTCGCACCCGCTGCCAGTTCTACAACGGCACGGCCGACTGGCAGTTCATCCGCCGCGTCAAGGAGGCGGTCGGCATTCCGGTCGTCGTCAACGGCGACATCGTCAGCCTGGACGATGCCCGCACCGCCCTCGACCAGTCGGGCGCAGACGGCGTGATGGTCGGGCGCGGCGCCTATGGCAAGCCGTGGTTCCTGAAGCAGGTGATCGCCTATCTGCGAAGCGGCGAACGGCTGCCCAACCCGTCGCTCAAGGACCAGCTCCACACCGTGATGGAGCACTACCAGGCGATGCTCAGCCACTACGGCGTCGAGGCTGGTCTCCGGATCGCGCGCAAGCATCTGGGCTGGTATTCGAAGGGCCTGCCCGGCTCGGCCGAGTTCCGCACCAAGGTCAACCAGATCGACGAGCCGAACGCGGTCATGGCGCTGGTGCGCGACTTCTACCAGCCGCAGATCGACCAGATGGCGGCGTGAGGCGGGCATGACGGGCGCTGCCATCCCACTGCGACCGGCGGACAAGGCAGACGAGTCCGAATTGTGGGAGACCCTGGTTCTCCCCAACATGCTGATCGAAGCCCTACCGGCCGCCATCATCGTGGTCGATGGTGACGGGATCTGCCGCCTGCTCAATGCCGCAGCCGAGGGCCTGATCCAAGTTGGCCGCAAGAACCTGCTGGGACGGCGCCTGTCCGAGGTGATCCCGGAGGATTGCCCGCTGTTCAGCCTGATCGAGCAGAGCCGGCTCAGCCGCTCGGCCGTCAGCGACGCGGAGATGCTGATCGACGGGCCACGGCTACGCCTCGAGCATGTCTCGGTCGAGGTCGCGCCGCTCGACGATCCCAACGGCTCGGTCGTGATCTCGATGCGCGACCGCAGTCTGGAGCATCGCATGGCGCGGCAGGGCGCCGCGGCGGAGTCGGCGCAGTCGGTGCGGTCGATGGCGGGCATGCTGGCGCACGAGATCAAGAACCCGCTCGCCGGCATCCGCGGCGCCGCGCAGCTGCTGGAATCCAAGGTCTCGCCCGCCGACGCGGCGCTCGCCGCGCTCATCCGCGAGGAATCGGACCGCATCGTCGGGCTGGTGAACGGCGTCGAGATCTTCGCCGACGACCGCGCGCCGGTGCTCTCGATCGTCAACGTGCACGAGGCGCTGGATCACGTGTGCAAGCTGGCGCGCGTTTCGTTCGCGCGCAGTGCGGCGCTCAAGGAATACTACGATCCGTCGCTGCCGCCATTGCGCGGCAATCGCGATCTGCTGGTCCAGATTTTCCTCAATCTGGTCAAGAATGCCGCCGAGGCGTGCGACGGCGGCGAGATCGTGGTGACGACTTCCTATCAGGCTGGTTTCCGCATCGGCGAGCGCAACAAGGCGCATCGTCAGCCGCGCCGCATCGCTGTCACGATCTCCGACAACGGGCCGGGCGTGCCGGAAGCGCTGCTCGGCAACCTGTTCGATCCCTTCGTCACCAGCAAGCCCGGCGGGCGCGGCCTCGGCCTGCCGCTGGTCGCCAAGCTGGTGCGCGCTCATGACGGCGTGATCGAGTTCCAGAGCAAGCCCGGCGCGACGCGCTTCACCGTGCTGCTGCCGATCTCCGACACTCAGACAGACGAAGGTTGGTCATGAACGCAACCATCCTGGTCGCCGACGACGATCGTTCCATCCGCCTGGTGGTGAGCCAAGCCCTGGCCCAGCGCGGCCATGCGGTGCGCGCCGCCTCCGATGCCCGCACGTTGTGGCAGTGGGTGGACGCGGGCGAAGGCGACCTCGTGGTGACCGACGTGCTGATGCCGGACGGCAACGGCCTCGACCTGGTGCCGCGCATCAAGGAACGGCGGCCGGACCTGCCGATCATCGTGATGAGCGCGCAGAACACCATCCTGACCGCGATCCGCGCCAACGAGCGCGGCGCGTTCGAATACCTGCCGAAGCCGTTCGATCTCGACGTGCTGGTGGCCGCGGTCGACCGCGCGCTGACCCAGACGCAACCGGAGGCGCTGCCGGCCGGCCATGCCGCGGAGGAGGCGTTGCCGATCGTCGGCCGCTCGCCGGCCATGCAGGAGGTTTTCCGGGTCATCGGCCGCCTGGTCAACACCGACATGACGGCGCTGATCAACGGCGAATCCGGCACCGGCAAAGAGCTGGTCGCGCGCGCCCTGCACGATTTCGGCCGGCGCAAGGACAAGCCCTTCGTCGCCATCAACATGGCCGCGATCCCGCGCGAGCTGATCGAAAGCGAGCTGTTCGGTCACGAGAAGGGCGCTTTCACCGGCGCCATCGCGCGCGGCATCGGCAAGTTCGAGCTCGCGCAGGGCGGCACCCTGTTCCTGGACGAGATCGGCGACATGCCGATGGAAGCGCAGACCCGCCTGCTGCGCGTGCTGCAGACCGGAGAGTTCACCAGCGTCGGCGGCCGCGCCGCGCAGAAGGCCGACGTGCGCATCATCGCCGCCACCCATCGTGACCTGCGCCAGCTGATCGTGCAGGGGCGGTTCCGCGAGGACCTGTTCTACCGCCTCAACGTGGTGCCAATCCATCTGCCGGCGCTGCGCGAGCGGCGCGGCGACATCGCGGACCTGGCGCGCCATTTCCTGACCAAGGCGGCCCTGGATGGCTTGGCCTCCAAGACCCTGTCGACCGCCGCGATCGAGGAGCTGCAGCGCTACGACTGGCCCGGCAATGTGCGCGAGCTCGAGAACCTGATGCGCCGCATCGCGGTGCTGTACAGCGAAACCGTGATCGACGCGCGCATGGTGGCGGAATCGCTGGCTGCCGGCGCAGCGGGACGTGACGGCAAGGGCAGTGGGCGCCACGCCGACGAGACCCTGAGCCAGTCGGTCGATCGGCACCTGCGCGCGTACTTCACCGCGCATCAGGGGCGGTTGCCCGCGAACGGCCTCTATGACCGCATCCTGCAGGAGATGGAGCGGCCATTGCTGACCATCTGCCTCGAGGCGACTCGCGGCAACCAGATCAAGGCGGCGGAGCTGCTCGGCCTCAACCGCAACACGCTGCGCAAGAAACTGCGCGAGCTCGAGATTCGCGCGAGGCGTCCCGGAACGGCCGAATGACCGAAGTCGCTATCAACAACAAGAAGTCCAGCCTGGGCCGGCGCGTGTTCAATTGGTCGCGCCGGATCAACATGGAGCGTCGCATCGCCATGATCTTCCTGGCGTTGGGCGCCCTGTCGGGCCTGATGACCTATCTGGTCCTGACCGACGTCTGGCAGACCCAGAACCCCGCGCGCGCCATCACCTGGCTTCTGCTGTCCGACTTCATCGTCGTCTTGTCGCTCGGCACGATGATCGCACGCCGCTTCGTCGTGCTGTGGGTCGAGCGGCGCCGCGGCATGGTCGGCGCGAAGCTGCATTCCAGGCTGGTGCTGTTGTTCGGCCTGATCGCGCTGATCCCCGCCATCACCGTGTCCGTGTTCTCGACCACCTTCCTGAACTACGGCCTCGACATCTGGTTCGGCGACAAGATCAAGTCGGCGGTGGAAAGCTCGTTCAGCGTCACGCAATCCTACCTGCAGGAACATCAGCAGCGCGTCGCCAACGATACGCTGTCGATCGCCAACGAGATCCGCGACCAGAACTGGGGCGGTTTTCTCGATCTGTCCCGCCTGGATGCGTTCCTCGACCGGCAGGTCCAGCTGCGCGACCTGTCGGAGGCGGTGGTGATCGACCGGCGCCGGCAGATTCTCGCCAGCGGCGGCTTCACTCTCATGATGGAGTTCGACCTCGATCTGCCGGAAGATGCGCTGGTGCGGTCGGACAGCGGCGAGATGGTGATGCTGCACTCGCCGAGCGGCGATCGGATTCGCGCGCTGGTGGCGATCGATGCCCAGCAAGGGATCTATCTCTACGCCGGCCGGGTGATCGACGATGGCGTGCTGACGGCGATCCGCAACAACGAGGGCGCGGTCAGTCTCTACCGGCAGCTGGAGGGCGACCGCTCGCAGTGGCAGATCACCGTCGGGCTGATCTTCGCCGCGCTGGCGCTGTTGCTCCTGATGGCGGCGATCTGGGTCGCGATCATTTCGGCCACCAACCTGGTGAAGCCGATCCTGCGCCTGGTGGAGGCGGCCCAGCGCCTGGGCGGCGGCGACCTCGCGACCCGCGTCAAGACCGGCAAGCGCGACGACGAGCTCGGCGAACTCAGCCGGACCTTCAACACCATGGCCTTGCGGCTGCAGACCCAGCAGGTCGAGCTGGTCGCGACCAACCAGCAGCTCGACGATCGCCGGCGCTTCACCGAGCTGGTGCTGTCCGGCGTTTCGGCCGGCGTGATCGGCCTCAACGAGAAAGGCGAGATCGAGCTGCCCAACCGTTCGGCGTCCGAGCTGCTGGGGCGCAATGTCATGCAGCATGTCGGGGAGCGGCTGGGCGACCTTGTGCCGGAGATGGGCGAGCTGGTGGCGCAGGCGCAGAGCCGCCCGGCCGGCGCCGCCGAAGGGCAGATCAACATGTCGCACGGGCCGCTGACCCGCACGTTGCATGTGCGCGTGGTGTCGGAGCGGAGCGACGGCGACCACACGCGCATCGTGGTTACGTTCGACGACGTGACCGAGCTGCTGGCGGCGCAGCGCAAGGCGGCGTGGTCCGACATCGCCCGCCGCATCGCCCACGAGATCAAGAATCCGTTGACGCCGATCCAGCTGTCGGCCGAGCGCCTGAAGCGCAAGTACCTGAAGGAGATCGTGAACGACCCGGAGACTTTCGCGGTCTGTACCGATACGATCGTGCGGCAGGTGGGCGATATCGGGCGATTGGTGGACGAATTCTCGTCCTTCGCGCGCATGCCGGCGCCGGTGCTCCGCCCCGAGGATCTGGTGGAGCTGGCGCGCCAGGCGGCGTTCCTGCAGCAGAGCGCCAATTCCAGCATCGTCTACGACGTGGATCTGCCGGCGGAGCCGATCTGGGCCAGTTGCGACGCGTCGCAAGTCACGCGGGCCCTCACCAATCTGCTGCAGAACGCCGCCGACGCGATCGAGGCGCGGCTCGAGATGGAGCAGGCCGGGGCGGGCGGCGACGGACAGAATCGCTTGACGCCGGGCCGCATCCATCTATGGATTCGGCGCGAGGGCGACCAGGTGATCCTGGCGGTGGACGACAATGGCCGCGGCCTGCCGCGCCAGGGTCGCGAGAGATTGACCGATCCGTACGTGACGACGCGTGTCAAGGGCACTGGACTGGGACTGGCGATCGTCAAAAAGATCATGGACGATCACGGCGGCAAGCTGCAATTGTTGGACGGGGACAAGGGCGGCGCCTCGGTGCGGCTGACCTTCCCGGCGGAGATCGTTCTTGCCGACCCGGCCCTGAAATCTGTACAGGCATGATATGAGTGCGGTGAGTGTTGTTCGAGGCATGGAATGGCGCGCGATATCCTGATTGTCGATGACGAAGCCGACATCCGGATGCTGATCGCCGGCGTGCTGGGCGACGAAGGATTCACCACGCGCGAGGCGGCCAACAGCGACGAGGCGCTGAACCTGCTGCGCCAGCGCTGCCCCAGCCTGATCGTGCTCGACATCTGGTTGCAGAACAGCACGCTCGACGGCATGCAGATGCTGGAAGTGATCCAGGAGGCCTATCCCGACGTGCCGGTGGTGATGATCAGCGGCCACGGCAACATCGAGACCGCCGTCAACGCCATCAAGCGCGGCGCCTTCGATTTCATCGAGAAGCCGTTCAAGGCCGACCGCCTGCTGGTGACGCTCGAGCGCGCGCTGGAGAACGCGCGGCTTCGGCGCGAGAACGAGGAGCTGCGCGCCCGCGTCGGCGCCCAGGCCGAGCTGATCGGCCGCTCCGCCGCGATGACCCAGCTGCGCCAGGCGATCGAACGGGTGGCGCCGACCGGCAGCCGCGTGCTGTTCTCCGGCCCTCCAGGGAGCGGCAAGGAAGTGGCCGCGCGCCTGCTGCACCGCAAGTCGAAGCGGGCCGATCTGCCGTTCGTCGTGCTCAACTGCGCCACCATGCATCCGGACCGGCTGGAAATCGAGTTGTTCGGGACCGAGCGTAACGGCGACGGCCGGGACAGCGTCTCCAAGGTCGGGTTCCTGGAGCAGGCCCACAGCGGCACGCTGCTGCTGGACGAGGTTGCCGACATGCCGCTGGAGACCCAGGGCAAGATCGTGCGGGTACTGCAGGAGCAGACCTTCGAGCGGGTCGGCGGCAAGACCAAGGTGGATGTCGATGTCCGGGTGATCGCCGCGACCAGCCGCGATCTGCAGGCGGAGATGTCCAACGGGCGGTTTCGCCAGGACCTGTTCTATCGCCTGAACGTGGTGCCGATGCGGGTGCCGGCGCTGCGCGAGCGGCGTGACGACATCCCGGAACTGCTCGACCATTTCATGCATGTGGCCTCGGAACAGACCGGTCTACCAGCGCGGAGCTTCGGCGACGACACCCTGGCGCTGCTCCAGGCCTATGATTGGCCGGGCAACGTCCGGCAGCTGCGCAACGTGGTGGACTGGCTGCTGATCATGGCGCCGGGCGAGCCGGGGGAGGCGATCCGCGCCGACATGCTGCCGCCCGACATCGGCTCGGCCAACGCCGGCGGGGTCTCCGCCGCCGACGGCACCGAGGTGCTGTCGCTGCCGCTGCGCGAGGCGCGCGAGATCTTCGAACGCAAGTATCTGGAATCGCAGGTGTCGCGCTTCGGCGGCAACATCTCGCGCACCGCCAGCTTCGTGGGCATGGAACGGTCCGCTCTGCACCGCAAGCTGCGCTCGCTGGGGATCACAGGGTCGGAACGCGGGGACAAGATCGAGTAGCGGGCGGCCATCCCCGGCCGCCTTTCGTCTGAAATGGAACAACCGCTATGAAGGTCGTGATCTGCGGCGCCGGTCAGGTGGGCGCCAATATCGCGAAGTATCTCGCTCACGAAGGCAACGACGTCACGATCGTGGACGTCGACCCGCATCTCGTGCGCGACATCACCGACCAGCTCGACGTGCAGGGCATCGCGGGCTTCGCCTCGCATCCCAACGTCCTGGAGCAGGCAGGGCTGCGCGATGCCGACCTGCTGATCGCGGTCACCCATTCCGACGAAGTCAACATGACGGCCTGCCTGGTGGCGCATGCGGTGTTCGACGTACCGACCAAGATCGCCCGCGTGCGCGAGCAATCCTATCTCGAATCCAAATGGTCCAGCATTTTCGGCTCGGACCACCTCGGCATCGACGCCGTGATCTCGCCCGAGGTCGAGGTCGCAGAGGCGATCCATCGCCGCCTGGAAGTGCCGGGCGCCTTCGACGCCGTGACGCTCGCGGACGGCATGATCACCCTGGTCGGCGTCCATTGCGGTCCGAACTGCCCGGTGCTGAACACGCCGCTGCGCCATCTGACGACCTTGTTCCCCGACCTGCATGTGACGGTGGTCGGCATCGTGCGCGGCGACCACAAGATCGTGCCTGAGGACAGCGACAGCATCGCGGCCGGCGACGATGTCTATTTCATCGCCGAGACCGCCCACCTGAAACGCGCCCTCAGCGCCTTCGGCCACGAGGAGCAGGAGGCCCGCCACCTGATCGTGGTCGGCGGCGGAAACATCGGCCTTGAGCTCAGCGAGATGATCGCCGAGCGCAATCCCGGCACCGATGTGAAGCTGATCGAGCTGGACCGCCGGCGCGCCGCGCTCGCCGCCGCGCGCCTGCCCAACTGGGTGGTGATCCAGGGCGATGCGCTCGACCCGCGCATCCTGGAAGAGGCGAACGTCCGCGGCACCGAGACCATCGTCGCCGTCACCAACGACGACGAGGTGAACATTCTGGCCTCGCTGCTGGCGAAGCGTGCCGGCTGCGCGCGCAGCATCACCCTGGTCAATTCCACCAACTACGCGCCGCTGATCGGCTCGCTCGGCATCGACGCCGTGGTCAGCCCGCGCGCCACCACCGTCTCCAACATCCTGCAGCACGTGCGCCGCGGCCGCGTGCGCGCCGTGCATTCCCTGGGCGACGATTTCGGCGAGGTGATGGAGATCGAGGTGCTGGAGACCGCGCGCCTGGTCGGAACCATGATCCGCGACGCCAAGCTGCCCGACGGCGTCATCGTCGGCGCGATCGTGCGCGACGAGAGGGTCATCATCGCCACCGGCGACACCGCGCTCGAGAAGGATGATCACGTCGTCCTGTTCGCGGCCAGCGACGCGGTGCGCGACGTCGAACGCCTGTTCTCGGTCCGGCTCGAGTATTTCTGATCGCCATGTCCCGCATCGCCTACATCAACGGCCGTTACGTCCCGAAGTCCCACGCCCAGGTGGCGGTGGAGGATCGCGGCTACCTGTTCTCCGACGGTGTCTACGACGTCCTGCTGGTCCATGACGGGAAGCCGGTCTTTGCCGAGCGTTATCTCGACCGGCTCGATCGCTCCCTCAGCGAGCTGAAGATCGAAAAGCCGATGTCGCGCGCGGCCCTGCTGCATGTGATGAACGAGGTGATCCGGCGCAACCACCTCCGCAACTGCTCGATCTATATCCAGGTGACGCGCGGCGTCGCGCCGCGCGACCACAAGTTCCCCAAGGGCGTCAAGCCGTCGCTGCTGGTGATGGCGCGGACCTGGAAGGCGCCGCCGCCGGAGCTGCTGGCGAAGGGCGCCAGCGTCGTCACCATGCCGGACCAGCGCTGGGCGCGGCGCGACATCAAGTGCATCAGCCTGGTCGCCAACGTGCTGGCCAAGCAGGCGGCGACGGAGCAGGGTGCGCTCGAAGCCTGGCTGATCGATCCTGACGGCATGGTGACGGAGGGTTCCTCGACCTCGGCCTGGATTGCGACCGCCCAGGGTGGGCTGGTGACGCGGCCGAACGGCACCGAGATCCTGCCCGGCATCACGCGCTCGGTGGTGCTCGACGTGGTGCGCGACCTCGGTCTGACCCTTCAGCTGCGGCCGTTCTCGCGCGACGAGGCCTATGCGGCGCGCGAGGCGTTCCTGACCAGCACCAGCAATTTCGTTTTGCCGATCACGCGCATCGACGGCAAGCCGGTGGGGGAAGGCAAGCCGGGCCCGATCGCGGCGCGCCTGCGCGCGGCCTACCTGAAGGCGGCGCATCATGCCTGAGCGCAAGCCCCCGCGCGCCATCCTGTTCGACTGGGACAACACCCTGGTCGAGAGCTGGGGCGTCATCCACGAGGCGATCAACCTGACGCTCGCCGCCATGGGCCATCCGCATTGGACGCGCGAGGAGACCGAGACGCGGGTGCGCGCCTCGTTGCGCGATTCATTCCCGGCCATGTTCGGCGACCGCTGGCGGGACGCAGAGCGGGTCTTTTACAACAGCTTTGCCGCGATCCACCTCCAGCACCTGCGGGCCTTGCCCGGCGCCGGCGAGATGCTGGCGGACCTGGCGGGCCAGGGCCTCTATCTTGGCGTCATCAGCAACAAGCGCGGCGAGTATCTGCGGCGCGAAGCCGATCACCTCGGCTGGACTGGGCATTTCCGGGCGCTCGCCGGCGCCGGCGATGCCGCACGCGACAAGCCGGCGATCGAGCATGTAAAACTCGCGCTCGGCGACCTCGCGTGCGGCACGGATGTCTGGCTGGTGGGCGACGCGGACATCGACCTCAAATGCGCAACCAATGCGGGCTGCACGCCGGTGCTGATGCGGCCTGCCGCGCCCGCGGCGGGCGAGTTCCAGGGACATGAGCCTGCCCTCTATTTCCCTGATTGCGCTGGGCTTTTGGCCTATCTGCGACAAGCTTAG
>DATFDU010000444.1:0-2457 GCA_035251915.1 Dongiaceae bacterium
GCTTGGGATAGAGCGTCAGCGCGGTCGCGATGTTAGTCAGCGGCGCCACCGGCACCAGCGTGATTTCGTCCGTGGTGTTGCGATAGGTCTCGACCAGGAACTCCACCGCCCCCGCGTCCGACTTGCGCCGCGACGAAGCCGGCACACCCAAGGTCCGGCCGTGTATCTTCCCGGCGAGATCGCTGACCGCGCGCGGAATCGGGAAGTCCGGCCGCACCAGCGGCCGCGCCAGACCTTCATAGACCGGGATGTCGTCGCGCCCCACGTGGTCCAGCACGCGCAGCGTGTTGTCGGTGCAATACTGCACCTCGACATTGCCATTGACCGTGGTGCATCCGACCAGATCGAGCGCCGGATGCAGCGCGGCCAGCATCACCGCGACCGCATCGTCGGTGCCGGTGTCAACGTCGAGAACGAGCTTCCGCTTCGCCATGACGGCGAGCCTAGCGGCTTTCGGCCTCGTCGTCGATCATGCGCGGCGGGCGCTCCGGCACCAGGCCCCTGGCGAAGCGCTGCAGCACCACCTGCAGGATGAGCCCAATCAGCAGCACGCGGATGTAGCTGGTGCGCGTGATCCACTCGCCGGGCAGGCGGTTGGTCAGCAGCTCGGTCGCCGACCAGATCACCCAGATCAGCGCCGCGCCCAGGATCGCGCCGCGATTGTTGCCGCTGCCGCCGACGATCAGCATCACCCACACCAGGAACGTCACCATCATCGGCTCGGTCGCGCTGGTGCCGAGGAACTTGAAGTAGTGCGCCGACAAGGCGCCGGCCAGCGCCATCACCATGGCGCCGAGCACGAAGGCCTCGACCCGGAACTGCGTCACGTCCTTGCCGATGGCGGCGGCCGCCACGTCGCTGTCGCGGATGGCGCGCAGGGCTCGGCCCCAGGGCGAGGCCCAGGCCCGCTCGGCCGCCCAGTAGATGACGAGCACCAGCGCCACCACCAGCGCCAGGAATGCCAGCGCGTTCCACGGGCTCGGCAATCCCTCGAACGGCCGCGAAATGTTGGGGATGCCGCGCGTGCCGGCGGTCAGCCATTCCTCGTTCTTGATGACGAGGCGGATGACCTCCGCGATGCCGATGGTCGCCATCGCCAGATAGTCGCCTTGCAGCCTAAGGCAGATGCGTCCGATCGCCCAGGCGATCGCGCCCGCCAGCAACATGGCGATCGGCCAGGCCAGCACGATCGGGAGCCCGAAGCCTCCCAGATGGTTCGGGTTCTCCGGCGTGGTGAGGATCGCCGCGGTGTAGGCGCCGATGGCGAAGAACGCCGCGATGCCGGCATTGAACAGGCCCGCGAAGCCCCATTGCAGGTTGAGGCCCAGGCACAGCACCGCATAAATCCCGCTCATGGTGCCGAGCGCGATCAGGTAGTTGAGGAATCCCGCCGAGAAGAAATCCATCAGAACACCCGCCCCCGGAACAGCCCGGTCGGCCGCCAGATCAGCATGATCACCATCACCGAGAACGCGACCGCCGGCTTGTAGCCGGGCGCGATGAAGGGATGGTCCGAAAACCACGGATAGGTGGCCAGCTCCTGGGTGAGGCCGATAGCGAGCCCGCCGGCGACCGCGCCATAGGGTCTCCCGATCCCGCCCAGCACCGCGGCCGCGAACAGAGGCAGCAAAAGGTCCCAGCCCATGTTGGGATGCACCTTGGTCTGGATGCCGATGAAGACGCCGCCGGCCGCCGCGAGGCCCGCGCCGATGATCCAGGTCCAGCGGGTCACCTGCTCGACATTGATGCCGGAGACCCGCGCCAGATCGGGATCGTCGCTGACCGCGCGCATTGCCTTGCCGAGCCGCGTGCGGCTCAAGAAGAGATGCAAGGCGACGACGAGCACCACCGTCATGGCCACGATCGCCACCAGGCGCGGCGCGATCTTCAGCATCCCGAACACCATCGGCAGCTGGATGCCGCCCGTGTAGTAGGTCAACACGTCGACGCCCCAGATCAGCTGAATCGCCGAACGCAGCATCAGCATGACGCCGAACGACGCAATGACGGTGACGATACCCGGCGACCGGCGGAACGGCTTGTAGAACGCGCGATCCAGCGCCAGCGCAACCACCGCCGTGCCGACAGCGGCGATCGGCAGCGCCGCATACGGGCTCCAGCCGAGGCTCGCCGTGAAAATGATCGGGAGATACGCCCCGAGCGTCATCATGTCGCCATGCGCAAAGTGCGCGAACCGCAGGATGCCGAACAGCAGCGAAATCCCGATCGCGCCCAGCGCATAGATGCAGCCGACCGCCAGGCCGGGCAGCAGATACAGATTGATGAAATCGCTGAGGGCGGTCATCGCGACCCCTCCCCCCAATTCCTAATCCCCTTCCCCCCTTGCGGGGGAAGGATGCGCAGGCTTAGCGAGGCGCGAGCCGAGCTTAGCCGAAGCTGCATGGGGGGTGGCGCGCCGATAGGCGCGCAGCGCGGCAGCGCTGGGAAACGAAAAGT